>JANORJ010000314.1:0-10131 GCA_031415255.1 Chitinophagaceae bacterium
TGTAACTCCCGGCACAGAGGGTAACGGGGAGTTTTTCCGGGGTATGTTTTATGCGGCGGGAACTGGTGCTGTTTTAACCCGTTTTGGCCGCACAAAAATTGCAAAAAAACAACTTAACAGCTGGAAAATTGAAGTAGTAACTATGCCCTGAAATCTATTTGTTTTGACATAATTGGCTGATAATAAACTCCCGGCTATGGCTTATCTTTGCCGACCCCTGATAAACCGGGGTAAACGCTGTCAAATTGGCCTATTAATATTTTATAGCATCCTTTTTGACAACGATGATACTTATAAAAGTGGTATTAGTCAAAACGTCAAACCTCTTACAATGAAATCCAGGACTCATTTGACCTCTTTGACCCCAATAAACTAATTAACTAATAAACTAATCACCCCAACCATGCTTGGTTTTATTTCAAAAATTTTTGGCGGCAGCAAGTCGGAGAAAGATGTAAAAAAGATTGAACCTTATGTTGGTAAAATCAACCAGTTTTTTACTTCTTATCAAACAATAAGTAACGATCAACTTCGTAACAAGACTGATGAGTTTCGTCAGCGGATAAAAGAACATCTGTCAGAAATTGATGCGGATATTGCCGCAAAAAATGCAGCCGCCGAAGAACTTCCTTTTAATGACCTGATGGCTAAAGACAGCATTTACCAGGAAGTTGATAAATTAAAAAAAGAAAAGGATAAAAAGATTGAAGAGGTGCTGGAGCAAATTCTTCCCGAAGCCTTTGCAGTGGTAAAAGAAACAGCCCGCCGCTTTAAAGAAAATACAGAAATTGTTTCTACTGCCACTCAACTCGACAGAGATTTGAGTGTAAAAAAAGACTACATCAAAATAGATGGCAACAACTGTATTTTCAAAAATACATGGATAGCAGGTGGCGGAGAAGTAACCTGGAATATGATACACTACGATGTGCAGTTGATTGGTGGAGCTGTACTACATTCCGGAAAAATTTCGGAAATGGCAACGGGTGAAGGTAAAACCCTTGTGTCCACATTACCTGCTTACCTAAATGCATTACCCGGAGAAGGTGTTCATATAGTAACAGTTAACGATTACCTGGCTCGTCGTGACCAAGAGTGGAACGGAACAATATTCGAATGGCTCGGCATTACCGTTGATTGTATTGATAAACACCAGCCCAATACGGAAGAAAGAAGAAAAGCATACCTCGCCGATATTACCTACGGTACCAATAACGAATTTGGTTTCGATTATCTCCGTGACAACATGGTACACACACCAGAAGAAATGGTACAACGCAAACATCATTTTGCCATGGTGGATGAGGTGGACTCCGTATTAATTGATGATGCCCGAACGCCGTTAATTATTTCCGGCCCCGTGCCAAAAGGCGACGACCAGCAGTTTCATATTCATAAACCAAGAATACAGCAATTGGTGCAGGAGCAGGAACGTCTTGTTCGTAACTGTTTGAACGAAGCAAAAAAACGTATTGCTGAAGGTGATGATGATGCAAAAGGTGGTGGTCTTTTTTTATTCAGGGCACACCGTGGTTTACCAAAATATGGCCCGGTAATTAAATACTTAAGTGAGCCGGGCATTCGTGTAAAAATGCAGAAGGCAGAAAATTATTATTTGCAGGATCAGCAACGCCACATGCACATTGTAGATGAAGAATTGCTTTTTCAGATTGATGAAAAGAACAACTCGGTTGACCTGACTGAAAAAGGTCTGAATATGATTACCCGTTCGGGTGAAGATCCTGAATTTTTTGTCTTACCCGACATTGGAGTAAAACTGGCCGAAGTAGAAAAAAGTGCTGCCGCTGTTGATGATAAATTACATCAGAAAGAAGCAATACTAAATGAGTATGCACAAAAGGCTGACCGCATACATACCGTGCAGCAATTATTAAAAGCCTACACCATGTTTGATAAAGATGTGGAGTATGTGATAATTGATGGAGCGATAAAAATTGTGGATGAACAAACGGGCCGTATTATGGAAGGCCGCCGTTATTCCGATGGATTGCACCAGGCGTTGGAAGCAAAAGAAAATGTAAAAATTGAAGCTGCTACACAAACCTATGCCACTGTTACTTTGCAGAACTATTTCCGTATGTATCACAAACTTTGTGGCATGACGGGTACGGCAGAAACTGAAGCAGCGGAGTTGTGGAGCATTTATAAATTAGATGTAGTTACGGTTCCTACTAACATTGATATGATACGGAAGGACAAACAAGATTTGGTTTATAAAACAAAAAGAGAAAAATACAAAGCCGTTATTGATGAAATAGAAATACTTCGCAATGCTGGTCGTCCGTGCCTGGTAGGTACCACCTCAGTTGAAGTGAGTGAGTTGCTTGGACGTATGCTGCAACAGAAAAAGATTCCGCATAATGTACTGAACGCAAAACAACATGCTAAGGAAGCACAGGTAGTTGCCGAAGCAGGATTGGCTGGTGCTGTTACTATTGCCACCAACATGGCTGGTCGTGGTACCGATATCAAACTCGGCCCCGGTGTAAAAGATGCAGGAGGTCTTGCCATCATCGGTACAGAAAGACATGAAAGCCGCCGGGTGGACAGGCAGCTTCGTGGCCGTGCCGGTCGCCAGGGTGACCCAGGTTCTTCACAATTCTATGTTTCATTGGAAGATGATTTGATGAGAATGTTTGGTAGCGAAAAAATTGCATCGCTGATGGACAGGCTGGGATATAAAGAAGGTGATGTGATTCAACACAGCATGATCAGTAACAGTATTCAACGGGCACAAAAGAAAGTGGAAGAAAACAACTTTGGCATTCGTAAACGTTTGCTGGAGTATGATGATGTGATGAATAAGCAACGGAATGCCGTCTATGAAAAAAGAAACCATGCATTGTTTGGCGAACGCCTTGCCTTGGACATTGACACCTCTTTTTCTGCCGTAGCCGGAAGCCTGATAGATTCTTTCCGTGAAGGAGAAGATTTTGAAGGATTTAAAATGGCTTGCATCGTGAACTTTGGGTTAGATACAACCATTGAAGAAGAAGCATTTAAGAAAGGTGATGTTAATGGATTGATAGACCAACTGTATACAGAAGCCACAGAAAGATATAACACACACAAAGGGGATTTACAGAAACAAGCCGTCCCGGTATTTAAAAACATCCGATTAACACAAGGCAATCATATTGAAAATGTGGTAGTACCGATTACTGATGGCCGTAAAGGATTGAATGTGCTTACAAATTTGGATAAAACACTTAGCACTAACGGGGCGGAGCTTACCAATTCAGTAGAAAAAACAATAACTCTTTCGGTGATTGACGATGCCTGGAAAGAGCACCTGCGGGCAATGGACGATTTAAAACAAAGTGTGCAGACTGCTTACCTGGAACAAAAAGATCCATTGATTATTTATAAAATGGAAGCCTACAACCAGTTCAGTAATATGAACAATGAAGTAAACAAGGATATTGTTTCTTTCTTGTGTCACACTTCCATACCCATTCAACAAGAAAATGCTCCGTTGAAAGAAGGTCGACAACAAAAAACTGATATGAGTAAAATGCGGGCCAATAAAGATGAGGTGGATGCTGCCGGTCAGGAATATGGCGCCAACGAAAAAGATAAATTTGAACCGGGTGGCGAAGAGGTGGCTGTAAAACAAGAACCTATTAAAGTGGGGCCAAAAGTGGGTCGCAACGACCCTTGCCCATGTGGCAGTGGTAAAAAATACAAGCAGTGCCATGGAAAGGATAGCTAATTATCTTAAAAAGCGTAAAAGCACTCCCACTGGATTAAGAATAAACAGTTTATGATATTTGCAAGCGGTAATTACTTAGTAATTGCCGCTTTTTTATTACCGTTGGATAATTGTTCGTAATCATTTGGTTAAAAACTTAGCTTTTGTACCAAAATAATTATAGGTTTGCTCTCCATTATTTAAAACCTAAAACCACAAAAATGAAAAAATTATTTGCCGTGTTGGCTCTCGTTGGTGTTATGACATCTTGCAAAGACAAAAAGAAAGATGAGAAAAAAACAGAAGAGACAACAATTACCACTCCGACAGACGCTACAACTACACCAACGGATGCCACTACTACAGCTACTGCTACAGCTGGTGTTCCGACGTTTTCTGACCCTGAAGTACAAAAATTTGCAAACGAATACGGTGCTTTCATAGCTGAATACAAAGCAGGAATGAAAGACCCGGCTAAATTGGCTGAACTTGGCAAAAAAATGACAGACTGGTCAACAAAAGCACAAAGCATAGGTATGAAGCTTGCTTCAACACCTGACGAAGCAAAAAAATGGGCCGATTGGGCTTTGGAACTCAGCAAATCACTGATGCCTGAGACTAAATAATATTTGTTTTAGTTTTTTGATAAAAACCCTTCCATTTAAACGGAAGGGTTTTTTATTATCTAACTTTAGACCGTCCCCCATAAAAGCGGGACTACCAAAACTTTCCCCTAATGTATCATGCGACTAAAAAAAAGGTTCACGGGCTACTGCACCCTGAAATAGTAGGCGATAAGCATTGGGATAAAATCATCAACGTTTTTATCATTGTACTGATTATTCTGAATGTAATAGCTGTTATCATTGAAACAGTTGATTCAATCCATATTAAATACAAGGATTTTTTTTACTACTTCGATTTGGTATCAGCCATAATATTTACAGTAGAATATGTATTAAGGGTATGGAGCAGCAACCATGAAGAAAAATACAAACACAGTGTTTGGGGCAGATTAAAGTATATGGTTTCTCTTGGCGCACTGATAGACCTACTTGCCATACTTCCATTTTTTCTTCATGTATTTTTTGGCTTTGGAATTGATTTAAGAGAGATACGAATTCTACGACTGTTTAGGGTTTTTAGGCTTTTCCGGCTTACGGCTTATATGAAATCGGCTCAGATGATTATTAATGTATTTAAATCCAGAAAAAATGAATTGTTGCTGAGCTTGGTATTGGTTCTTTTTTTAATCATATTTTCTTCCTGCGCCATTTATTTTGCCGAACACCTGCACCCCGAAAACAAAGATAAATTTACCAGCATACCTGCCACACTTTGGTGGTCGGTGGTTACACTCACCACCACCGGCTATGGAGACATGTACCCAATGACAGCACTGGGAAAATTTATGGCAGGAGTAATTATGCTAACCGGTGTTGCTTTCTTTGCCTTACCTGCTGGTATTATTACATCCGGTTTTCTTGAAGAGTCTAGGAAAATTAAAAAGCACAGGCACATCAAATGTCCGCATTGCAATCAAGATATTGATATGGATGAAGAACCTCACATTCACTAAATAAAAAAAGCTGTTCCGCTTAAATCGGAACAGCTTTGAAATAATTTTTTAACTCAACGAAATTTAGAACCCTTTCTTTGGTTTAATATTATATTTCTCTTCGAAACGTTCGTTCAACTGCTTTTGCTTATCATCTAAATTTATTTTGCGGCCTTGTATAAAAGCATCCGTAACATTGTTTGTACGCATATCCAAAATATCGCCTGAGCTAATAATAATATTCGCATCTTTTCCCACGGCTATACTTCCAATTTTATCGGCGCCCATAATTTTTGCTGCACTTGATGTAATAGCCGCCAAAGCCTGTTCTTTTGTAAGGCCATAAGCAGCAGCCGTGCCTGCATTGAAGGCAAGATTACGTCCGCGGTTTTGCGAATCATCATCAGACAGCGCAAACAGTACTCCTGCTTTTTGTAAAGCAGCCGCTGTTTTGTAAGGCTGATCCACATCATCATCTGCAGCAGTAGGGAGACTGTGTAACTGATTTAAAATGACCGACACATTGTGTTCTTTTAATAAATTGGCAATCTGCCAACCTTCGCTTGCACCAACAATTACCATATCAAATCCAAACTCTTTTACAAAATCTAATGCCACCAACATTTGCTTTACTGTGTTTGCATGCACATACAGTTTTTGTTTTTTGCTAAACAGATTTTTTACTGCTTCAAACTTCAGGTTAGTTTCCTTATTATCTACCGCAGCCTGATATGCTTTTGCTTCTTTGAAAAAAGATTTTAATTTTTCTATTTTTTCCAGCCCTTCTTTTACAGGATCTGTTTGCACACCAGTATTAGGCCCGCCAAATCCACCACCACCGCCGCCACGACCAAAAGTTGGCCTCGGCATTAATGATGGCATATATAAATGCATTCCTCCATCCAGTTGAATGGCTGCATCTTCCCAATTCCAGGCATCTAATTGTACGATAGATGAAGAACCGGCCAGAAAATCTCCCTGCGGTATAACATTAGCCGAAAGAATACCATTAGAACGAAGTGTATTGATAACTTTTGAATCTGTATTGTAAGCAACAATAGAACGGATGTTGGGATTCATATCACCAATTTCCTTTACATCATTGGATGCTTTTATAGAAGTCAATTCAATGAGTCCAAGGTTACTTGTTGGAAGCACCAGGCCGGGATATACTTGTTTACCATTCGCATCTGTCACGGCTGCACCGGCAGGTATTTTTACATCCTTACCGACTGCTGTTATTTTTCCATTCTCAATTACAATAGTTGCATTCTCAATCACTGTTCCTTCGCCAGTGTGTACCGTTGCATTCTTAATGGCTATTACTGTTTTTTGTGCAGCAGCTGGAAGCACATTAGACTGGGAATTTGCAGAAAGCATAGTTCCCAGTACAATTATTGATAAAAATATTTTTTTCATATCGAGTTTTTTTTCGTTATTAATTATCTGAATCAATTACCAGTAAACCATGACTATGTCCGTGGTCGCTGCAAGTATGCATTATCTGATAACTTGGTTGTGCCGGAATCGTTGGTACACCACTTCTTTTTTCACCATTCATTTTTCTTACTAAGCGAAGACGTTCTGCATCCACCTCTTTTTGCAGTTGCTCATCTTTCATCCTGTCAAAATAAACAGTTCCATCAACAATAGTATATAAAGATTTTGCATAAATGCTCAGTGGATTGTCACTCCATAAAACCACATCACCGTCTTTACCTACTTTCAAGCTACCTACTTTATTATCTACATGCAGCATTTTAGCAGGGTTCAATGTAACCATCTTTAATGCTTCTTCTTCTGTTACACCACCATACTTTACAATTTTACCAGCTTCCTGATTCAGTCGTCTCGCCATTTCAGCATCATCACTGTTAATGGCAACTGTTAATCCAACTTTCTGCATGATAGCTGCATTATAAGGTATCGCATCTTCTACTTCCATTTTATAAGCCCACCAATCGGAGAAGGTAGAAACATAAGAACCATGCTTCAGCATTTTATCAGCTACTTTATAACCTTCCAGAATATGGGTAAATGTATTTACTGTGTAGCCCATTTTATTGGCTACCTGCATCGCCATATTTATTTCGCTCTGCACATAAGAATGACAGGTGATGAATCTTTTCTTTTCTAAAATTTCTACTAACGCATCCAGTTCCAAATCTCTTCTTGGTATATTCAACCCTTTCTTGTCTTTTGCATCATTAAATGTTTTCCATTCTTTTTGATAATCTTTTGCACGGGTAAATGCATCTTCCAGCACTTGCTCCACTCCCATTCTTGTATCGGGATAGCGATTGTTACCACCCGGGATCTGAAAACTGGAACGTTTTACATTTTCGCCCAATGCAAATTTTATCTGACCGGGCCATCCTTTAAACTTCAGGTCTTCATCATTGGCACCCCAACGCAGTTTTATCAATTGTGTTTGTCCGCCTATTACATTAGCAGAGCCATGTAGAATATGTGAAGTAGTAACTCCACCACTCAACTGGCGATAAATATTTATATCGTCCGGATTCAGGTTATCTGCAATACGAACTTCAGAAGTTACTGATTGTGCTCCTTCATTAATAGAAGCTGCGGCAATATGAGAATGTTCATCAATGATGCCGGCTGTTACATGTTTACCAGTGCCATCAATTACTCTTGCAGAGGCATCAGACAGATTTTTTCCAACGGCAGAAATTTTACCATCTTTAATTAATACGTCTGCGTTTTGCAAAACACCTTCGTTTTCATTGGTCCATACTGTCGCATTTTTAATCAATATAGTTTCCTGTTTTGGTTTTTCTGTATCATTCCATCCAAATGGTTCGAAAGGATACACAACTTTTCCAACAGCAGGTATTTCTTTTTTCTTTGCACTATCTGGTTTTGCTTCAGCTAATTTCACCAGCGTAGCTGTCCATGTTAATGAATTGCCCAATGAATCAGTTCCAGTACCATTCCATTCTGTTCCATTACTTATTCCGCTAAGTCTAGTAGCTGTTACGGGTAAAGTTTGGTCGGTAGTACCGACACCTCTACCAAAGCCACCACCAGGAAAGCCACCGCCGGGTCTTCTCGTTGTATCAGGTGTTTGCCCCGGAGTTGTTGCAGGCCGTTGACGGCGTGGCATTGGTGCAAAATTTATTTTTACTTGCTTGCCATCAAAAGTGAATTTAGAGTTCAACGTATCTTTTGCAAACATAGTAACACTGCTTGCACTCTTTACATCCAATGTATATTTTTCTGTTCCGGAAGGAGTGTTTACATTAAGAGCATACGTACCAGCAGCACTTGCAGCATCATCCTTCACATTATATTTAATTCCTTGTACCCAGTTTTGTAAAATGATTGTTTTCTCATTAAACAATGGGCCGTTAGTGATTAAAAAATTTCCCAGCTTACCAGCATCAAGGCTTCCTACTTTATCATACACACCTAATGTAGTTGCGGGAGTTTTTGTCAACGCTTCCATCACTTTATTTTCGCTTAATCCGTATTCCATTGCTTTGCGAAGGCTGCTCCAAAAAGTAGTTACACTTCTCAGATCAGCAGTAGTTAAACAAAAGGGAATACCTGCCTTTTCAAATGCTGCAGCATTAGTAGGTGCCAGTTCCCAATGCTTCATATCATTTATGGAAACAAATCTTGCATCATTAGGATCTTCTACATCTTGCGCCTGTGGAAAATTCAGCGGAAGAATAAATGTAGCATTCGTTGCTTTCATTTCTTTGATACGCTGATATTCATTTTGTCCGGCTTTGATGATGTATTGCACACCAAATTCATCGCCGATTTTATCAGCTCTTACATCATCCCATTTATCATTGGCTTCAAAAATTTGTGGTAAAGACTGATTGTCATTCCACGATTGCAATGTTGCATTAAAACCTTCCAGATAAGGTTTGGTTTTATACCATGCCGCATCTAAAAAAGTTTGACGCATCATTGCTATATAACCCATCTTAGAGCTTGGGTAAGATTGTGTAGAGGTTCCTTTATTAAAAGAATAATTAGCAGATGCTTTTTCTTTTATAATAACAAGGTTTTCTTTTTCATTAGCTAATGTTACTACTGCACCTGTACCTCTAGCTACACCATCCTTTACATGAGTAAGCACCGAGCCAAAGCCGGCCTCTCTAAGGGGTTTAGCAGTTGCATCATTAACAGCAAAGACTTTATAAACATCCACATCCGACTTAATAGCCTGATTCCAACCATAAGGACCTTTTACGGCAGTTTCTAATTGTGGTGCCTGATTAAAATTGAAACCGCCACCGCCAGCAACGGTCGTACGCTGCGGTGTGCCATAGTCTGAATAAATATCAATAAAAGATGGATAGATAAATTTGCCTTTACAATCTATTTCCACTGCTCCGGCCGGCACTTTAAGTCCTGAACCGACGGCTGTAATTCGTCCGTCTTTAATAACTAGGGTGGCATTGGTTAATGTGGTTGTTGCATCTTTTACAACAGTCGCATTGGTAAAAGCATAATGGCCGTGTCTTGGATCGGATATGCCGTTTTCAGGAAAAGTGACCTGGGCTTGAAGTGAACATAGTCCAACAAGACTGCCTAAAAGCAGTAGTTTAAATTTTCTCATTACTAATCAGTTTTAGATGTGTCGAATTTAGTGTAATCTCGTTTATCTCATTATTTAATATGACAAAAGGCAAGGTTTCGACGTAAAATCATGCCCATCCTTTCCCCGGAACTTTGGTTATCTTTGAAAATCTTAATTTTTCATGCTATGGCTGCTGCCAAATCAACAATTATCCTTCCCGACTTTGGCCTTTCACCCCGCATAGACCAGGTGGGTGTAGAAGAAAGGGCTTCCCGGTTTACCAAAAGAAGCATTAAGAATGAATCG
>JANORJ010000315.1:0-6436 GCA_031415255.1 Chitinophagaceae bacterium
TCCCGATAGAATTACTCATAGCGGTGGCAAGATTTGTAAGTATTCCTGTTGCCTGCAAGGCAGCAATGCTTAATAATATTCCCAGGAAGAATAAAATGCTGGGGGTATCAATTTTTCGCAGAGCATGATTTACGGACAACAATCCTTTTTCTTTTTCGCTTTTGCCTGAGTGAATAAATTCTGTGATCACCCACATCACACCAAGGCCAAACAAAACACCCATGTAAGGAGGCAAATGAGTAAAGGTTTTAAAAACGGGAACAAACAATACTGCACCAACACCAATCCAGAATACTGCATTGCGTTGCCAGTTGCTGGATGTATAATTTTCATTTTTTTCCATCTCAGTTTTCCTTTCGATATTTCCTTTCATTTGCCTGCTGATGATAAATGCAGGCACTACAAAACAAACAAGACTTGGTATAATTGTTTGCGCAATAATACTTGAGGCGGTTATTTGACCGCCTATCCAGAGCATAGTAGTTGTTACATCCCCAATAGGACTCCATGCACCACCGGCATTGGCAGAAATGATAACCAACCCTGCAAATAATAACCTGTCTTTTTTATCAGGAATTATTATTCGTAATAGCGATACCAATACAATGGTTGTCGTAAGGTTATCCAATATTGCAGAAAGAAAAAATGTTATAAAACCTATTATCCAAACTAATTTTTTTTTGCTGGTAGTATTAATGCGGTTGGTAATTATTTCAAACCCATCATGTGCATCTATTAGCTCTACGATTGTCATAGCACCCATCAAAAAAAATAAAATGCCGGCCACTTCTCCCAGGCTTTCAGTAAGAAGATGTGCCGGAGAATGTTTATCTGGAGTGAAAAGTGCAAATACCGTCCAGCACAATACACCTGTAATAAGAGCGGTGGCCGCCTTATTTACTTTTAACGGATGCTCCATTGCAATGGCTACATACCCAATAATAAAAATGATTGTAATAATAGTGACCATGAGTTATAAAAATACTGAAATAAAGGTCAGGGAAAGTCAGTATTACAATTTTGAGCTTTTAATGTAGGTTTGCAGTATGTCAATTGAAGTAAAAAATCTGCTAAAAGAATACGGCGAACAAAAAGCTGTGAACAATATTTCGTTTAAAATTGACAAAGGTGAGATTGTTGGTTTCCTTGGACCGAATGGTGCAGGCAAATCAACAACCATGAAAATCATTACTGGTTACTTACAACAAACCGGTGGTGAAGCATTTGTTTGCGGCATTAATGTAGCCGAACAACCACTAGAAACAAAAAAGAAGATAGGTTATTTACCAGAACTAAATGCTTTGTATTATGATATGTATGTGAGAGAGTATTTGGGGTTTGTAGCGGAGGTGCACAAGGTCGCCAACCCAAAAGAGAAAATTGAAAGTGTAATTGATTTAACCGGATTGTCTGTAGAATCAAATAAAAAAATCGGGCAGTTATCCAAAGGATATAAACAAAGAGTGGGATTAGCCGCGGCATTAATTCATGACCCCGAAGTTTTGATATTGGATGAACCCACCACCGGCCTCGACCCAAATCAGATTGTAGAAATAAGAGAAGTAATTAAAAAGCAGGGGGTGAATAAAACAGTTTTATTTTCTTCTCACATCTTGCAAGAAGTAGAAGCCATCTGTGACCGGGTTATCATTATCAATAAAGGAATATTAGTGGCAGATGACAAACTAAGCAATCTGCAAAAAGGAAATAAAGATAATCATGTAGTTATAGTACAGTTCAAAGAAACGATTGACAAAAGCATCTTGGAAAAAATAAAAGAAGTATCAAAAGTTGAACAGCTACAAACCACTCACTACAAATTACTAACGGCTAATCCGGAAGTGGTAAGAAAGCAACTACTGGAAATCGCTTTGCAGCAAAACCTGAATATTATTTCACTGCAAAGCGAAAACCAAAGCCTCTCAACTATTTTTAAAACGTTGACGAATTAAAATCCTTTTTTCTCAGTTGGCTTATCTGTCGTTTTCCCTTTTTCAAATTCGCCGCTGTACACCATTACCAACTTAGATTTATCAAAGTATTTGCGCAGCGCTGTATTTACCTGCTCCAACGTTAATGCTTTTACTTTGGCTTCAAAATCAGTAAAATAATTTAGCTCTTTATCATCCCGCATATAAAACCGTAAAAGGCCGGCAAGTGTGCCATTATCACCTAACTGGGTGCGGTTCCCCTCTAGCCAACTGCTTTTTGATTTTTCTAATTCATCTTTCGTAAAACCGCCCTGTTTTGCTTTGTCCACTTCCTGATGAAGCGCAGAGTCTAATCGTCCTTTATATAATGGATTGAACACTGCATACACACCCCAGTTGGTCACATCGTCTTTATAGTTACTGTTCATGTAAGAACCAGCACCATAGCTCATGCCTTCATTTTCCCGTAAACGCTGCGGAATTCTTGAACTAAGAAATGCGCCACCACCAAGCAATTCATTGGCCATAAAAAGGGCCGGATAGTCAACATGTTTTTCTGAAAGGTTGATGTTGATGCCACCCAGTAGCATGGCATTCGTTTTATCTGGTGTGTTAATTGTTTCCGTAGTGCCCTTTACATCAAAATGGCGCTGGACTATCCGGGCAGAAGGCGATTTGCTATTCCAGCCACCAAATGTTTTTTGTAAAAAAGAGGTGATGGTATTTTTATCCAATTCTCCTACAAATGCTGAAAGAGAATTATTGGCGCCATAAAAGTCAGCATAGAATTTTTTCAGATCATCTAATTTTACTTTAGCCAAATCTTCCAGGTCTTCATCTGATGACGAAGCATATAACGGATGACCTTTCGGGTAATTGGTAGTGAGCTTTGATAATTTTTCTCCGGCTAAATATTGCGGATCGTTTTTGTTTGCTTCTATACCAGCTTTGTTTTCTAATTTTAATTTTTCAAATTCTGCTTCATCAAACTTTGGATTTTTTAGCAGGTCTTCCAGCAGTGCCAGCGCAGCAGGCAGGTTGGCTTTATCGGTGCTGATAGTAATGCCAAGTCCGTTTGGTGCGCCTGAGAAAAAGATATTTGTTTTTATTTTATCCAATTCATCGGCAATTTGCTTTTTAGTACGGTTAGTAGTACCTGTTTTTAGCATTTGGGCCAGTAGTGCTGCCGTTTCTGCTTTATTCATCAGGCTGTTCTCATCGCCAAATCGCAGTGTGAGGCTTGCATTTATTTTATCCCCTTTGGTTGGTTTTTGCAGTAAGGCATACCTGCCGCCGTTTGCTAATTTTCCATACTCGGTGTTCTTCTGAATATTGGCAATATTGTTTTCAAAATTTTCTTTTTGTGCAGCCGCTTCTTTGCCTTTATAGCCATTCAACAACTTCGCTACATCGGGAGTTTCGTTCACTACTGTTCTGTCCGGCTTTGCATCGGGGATAAAAACACCTACTGTGCGGTTGGATGGTTTATAATATTTTTTAGCTGCCGATTTCAAATCATCAACGGTAAGTTTTTCTACTCTGTCACGGTTTAGGAACCACAACCTCCAGTCGCCGGCACCGATGTACTCGGTTAAGGCAATGGCAAAGTCAGTTGTTGTGTTCATGGCATCTTCTATTCCTTTCAGCCGATTGTTTTTGGCACGGGTCAAATCTTCTTCTGTAATATTCATGCTGCCAATTTCATTTACAGATTGCAACAAGGCGGTTTTGGCACTGTCCATACTTTTATCTTTAGACACTTCACCAAAAATGTAAGTAAAACCAGGATCATGTAAGGTAAAAGAAAATGAGCCGATGCTGGTAGCCAGCTTTGTATCCACTAATTTTTTGTACAACACACCAGAGGGATTATTAGTAAGCACTTCCAGCAACGCATCATTGGCTGCATAATCTTTATCTGCCACCGATGGGGTGTGATATCCCAAGCTCAGGTATTGAATATCGCCGGTGCGGCTTAGCAATACACTTCTTTCTCCATCCTGCGGTGGCTCCACTGTATAGGTAGGTAATAATTTTCTGGTCGGTTTTGGTATTGGTTCAAAATACTGCTTTGCATATTGCAGTGCTTTTTTTTCATCAAACTTGCCGGCAATAATTAGCACTGCATTATCCGGCTGGTAATATTTTTTATAAAACACTTTCAGGTTCTCTGCTTTCACCCTTTCTATATCTTCTTTACTACCAATAGTGGATTTGCCATAGTTGTGCCAGAGGTACATGGATGACATAACCCTTTGCATTAGCACACTCCATTGGTTATTTTCTCCCATTTCAAATTCATTGCGCACCACACTGAATTCTTTGGCCAGCTCTTCCGGAAGTATTTTTGAATTCACCATCCTATCTGCTTCCATATCTAATGCCCAGCGAAGATTTTCGTCGGAGGCAGATAATATTTCATAATAATTAGTACGGTCGTACCAGGTAGTACCATTAGCAGATGCTCCTTTATCGGCAATAGCTTTTTTAATATCAACAAATTTTTTACACTGTTTAAAAAGCATGTGCTCCAGTAGGTGAGCCATGCCGGTTTCTCCAAGCCCTTCATGTCGGCTGCCTACTTTATATACAATATTTATTGCAATGTTAGTTTGAGATTCATCCGGCATCAGTAATATCCGAAGGCCGTTTTTCAGCTCATACTCTTTAATGCCTTCTACTGTGGTTATAAGTTTGGGGGCAGTTTGTGCTTGTACGTTTTTTGTAGTCAGCAATAATAACGACAAGCTTAATGTTAAAAGGATAAGACGCATAGGTTTTTTATTTTTTTAAAGATAAGGGGATTCTAAAAACCAAATCCGGCCAATCGTCGAATGGCAAAAAATGATAGCCGGATGGAGTATAAATGATATTTAGCTGGGTATAATACTTTTTGCGATGCTGGCTGTACTAAAAATCCCTTATCCGGCAGTTCACCGTTATCGAATAATAGTAATAGTTCCTTTTTCGGTAACCTTTTTACCATCGTCATTGATGAATTCTAATATCCACACATACACTCCGGCATTTTGATCTGCTCCTTTACTCTTGCCATCCCACCCTTCACCATACTTTGTTGAATAAAAAATAAGATTGCCCCAGCGGTTGAACACTGAAAAACTTTTAAGGGTCTTCAAACCTACCAGGTAAGGTCTTGCCACATCATTCAGACCATCACCATTAGGCGTAAAGGCGGTAGGTAAATAGAAGCCCGGTTTTTTCAGCACTTGCATCAGCAGTGTATCGGTGGTAATGCAGGTATGTGGGTCTGTTATATCAATTAAATATTTTACATCATCAGCAGTGGCAAAAAATTCGGTGTATTGTGCATTATAACCGCTTAGTTGCAATCGTGGCTTCCAGAGATATGTATTTCCTATACCAGATCGTACATGAATAAATTGTGAACTGCCTTGCGGAACAGTAATATCCTTGTAACGGTAGCCGTCCTTCGGTTTATTTACCTGAATCTTTTTTATTACAGAATCAGGGTAGCTTTCACAACCAAGTGCTATTATCTTGAGAACTACATCCACTGTTCCGGGTGTTATATAAGTTACTAGTGGCGGATTTTTTATTAAATATGTGGGGCCGCCATTGTTGAAATTCCAGTTATAATTTACCTGTAGCGAACCGTTCTCCCGGCTTCGGTTATAAAATTGTATGGGTCTGTTTATACAGACCGAATCCCAGGTAAATGCAGCATTTCCGTTTGGCATTATATACATTGTACTATCGCTTGATTGATCCACACAGCCAAAGGAAGTAGTGGCAGTTAAATGTGCTGTATAAGTACCCGGAGTAGTAAATGTTTTAATAGCATCCGTTATTGTTTGTGTTGTATTGTCACTAAACTTCCACAGGTATGTCATGGCAGCACCATCACTTGCGGTTGATTGGTTGGTAAATGTAAATGAGTGGTTAGTGATACAAGCAGAGTCATTGCTAAGTGTAAAATCAGCAACAGGCAAAGGATGAATATCGAATTGAATGGAACGGGTGGAATCGGTGCAGCCGGATTGCTGCAACTGTGCCCAGTAATTTCCATTTACAGTTGGCTGAAAGCTAAAGTTAGTGGCTCCGGGTATCGGCGTAGTACCATCATACCATTGCACAAAAGGTATTGAGTTGTTGACAGACAATATTCCTATTGTCGGATCTCCAATGCAATAACTATTTTTTCCATTCAAGCTGATAGTTGTATCAAGTATTCGACCGATAATAACTGTTGTGTCTTTAGAATTACAACCTGTTGCAAGATCCACAGTATGTACAATAAAATCTTGCGGAGTTGCGCCAATAGCCCATGCTGTGGGATTGGATGCGGCTGCATTATTTAGTTGTGCTGATGGAGTCCAAGTGTATGAATATAAAGGATTGGATGGCACACCTATTTGTATTGTTTCATTAATACAAAGACTAACATCAGGCCCGGCATCGGAAACAGGTGTGGGATTAATTGTAATTGAAGTAACTCTAGTTGAATCTGTGCAACCGAGTTGCTG
>JANORJ010000316.1:0-1720 GCA_031415255.1 Chitinophagaceae bacterium
ATCCTCTTTTTCTTTTTTCAAATCGAACATCGTACCAAACACATGATCCCAAATGGTGGAGCTTACACCATATCCATTATGTTCGTTCTTGTAATGATGAAGGTGATGATTTCTCCAAAGCCCTTTCATCCATTTAAAAGGAGGGTTCCAGGCATGAATGGCATAGTGCATAGTACCATACATCAGGTAGCCTAACAGAAATCCGGGGAAAAACATAAATGTTTGCTGCCGTAAACCAAGATACATTAAACCAAAAATGGCGGAAGAAAGAATAAGACTTGGAACAGGTGGCATAAACAACCGCTGCTTATCTCTGGGATAATGGTGATGATTGCCGTGCAGCGTATAAATAAATTTTTTGGCCCTGCCGCTATTAGCTATCATATGAAATAAAAAGCGATGAGCAATATATTCAAACAATGTCCAGGAGAACATGCCTATTAAAAAAGTCAGCGCAATTCTTCCGGTGGTAAACCCGATAGTGCCACTGTAATAGACCATGTAAATCATTACTGGTGTGTACATTCCCCAAATCACCAGTGGATGAGTTTTGGTCAGCATTTCCAGATAAGGATTCCTGAAAAGTTGAGCCTGTCCTTTATTATTAATTTTTTCGAACTCCATATACCGCAAAGATAGGAAACGAAAAGTTTCGGGTTACGGGTTTCGGGTTTTGAGTTAGTTAAAGATTAAATAGCTTCTTAACTGTTTGAAAATGATGGGTTTCATCCGGTGACCGTAAACGATTACCTTAGCAGCACTTAAATTTTCAGGATATGAAATTGGTGTCTTACATAAAAGATGAACGGGAGCAATTAGGTGTTTTAATTGGTGATATGATTTACGATATGGAAGTGCTGCACCCGGATTTGCCCAACAGCATGGGTATGTTTTTAAATTATTGGGAAGAATCTTTTCCCTTTGCACAGGCTGGTGAGCTGATGCTGAGAGAAGGAACAAGAACAAGCAATAAAGGTGTACCGCTAAAAGATGTTCAACTATTAGCACCAGTTCCATTGCCCACCAGTTGCCGGGATGGTTATGCTTTTCGTCAGCATGTAGCAGCAGCCCGAAGAAACCGAAAAGTGGATATGATTCCCGAATTTGATCAATACCCGATTTTTTATTTTACCAATCACCACAGCATTACCGGGCCGGGAGAAATAAAATGTATGCCCGATCATTTTGAAAAATTAGATTTCGAGTTGGAAGCGGCCATTGTTATTTGTAAACAAGGCAGAAATATTAAAGCCGCTGAAGCAGATGAATACATCGGCGGGTTAATGATTATGAATGATATAAGTGCAAGACGTTTGCAAATGGAAGAAATGTTGTTGAACCTTGGCCCTGCAAAAGGAAAAGATTTTTCTACAGCAATTGGCCCTTGGTTAGTAACATTAGATGAACTACAGCAATTTGAAATTCCGTGCAAAGAAAATCATACCGGTACTGCCTGGAACCTGCGGATGCAATGCCGGGTAAATGGCAAACAAGTAAGCGATGGTAATGTGGGCGATATGGACTGGACTTTTGCAGAAATAATAGAAAGGGTTTCTTATGGTGTAGATGTCTATCCCGGAGATGTGATAGGTAGCGGAACTGTTGGCACCGGTTGCTTCCTCGAACTGAATGGAACAGGCAAGCTGAATGATCTGAACTATAAAGAACAATGGCTGCAAAACGGTGATGTAGTCACCATGGAAATAGACCAATTGGGCAT
>JANORJ010000317.1:0-3859 GCA_031415255.1 Chitinophagaceae bacterium
TCCGCCAGTTTTGAAGGCAACGAATTGATAATTCCGGATGATTTTAAACAAGAAAAAGTAGTGGTGAAGGCTGTTCTGAAAAGCAATTCCTCGGTCTCTATTGAAAGAATCATCTGGATAAAAACAAAACCAGACGGCGATCTTCCTACCAAAGACGAAATAATGGGCGGCACCCCAACAAGAAAAACGAAGAATAAAAATCGTTGATTATTCTCATTCTATTCCCTGTTCACTTAAACTTCATACCCTTATCTTTGCGACGGCAGGTCTTACACGACCAGCTCCTGCTGAACCCTCCCAGGGCCGGAAGGCAGCAAGAGTAGGTGGTTGAGCGGTGCGATGTAATCAGCCTGCCATTTTTTTTCTTTATCCACCGAAGCCTTGGCGAAGGCGGATACCTCATCTCCGCCAATTGGCGGAAATTTTAAAAAAACAAACAACATGAAATTTTTCGTTGACACAGCCAACCTTGCACAAATTAAAGAAGCAAATGAATTAGGTATTCTTGATGGTGTTACCACCAATCCTTCGTTAATGGCCAAAGAAGGCATTAAAGGTGAAGCTGCTGTGATGAACCACTACAAAACCATCTGCGAAATGGTGGATGGCGATATCAGTGCCGAAGTGATAAGCACCGATTTCGATGGCATTATTGAAGAAGGAAAAAAACTGGCTGCCATTCACCCAAACATTGTGGTGAAAGTGCCGATGATTAAAGACGGTATCAAAGCAATTAAATGGTTTACTGATAATGGTATCAGAACTAACTGCACCTTGGTATTTTCTGCTGGACAAGCAATACTGGCTGCCAAAGCCGGTGCTACTTATCTCTCTCCTTTTATTGGCCGGATTGATGACAGTAGTTGGGATGGTGTTGATTTAATTGCTCAGATTTCTCAGATATATTCTATACAAGGTTTTAAAACGCAAATATTAGCTGCCTCCATCCGCAATGCCCTGCATATTGTAAGATGTGCCGAAGCAGGTGCCGATGTTTGTACTTGTCCCTTGGATTCAATATTAGGCTTATTAAAACATCCCTTGACGGATATTGGTCTTGCAAAATTTCTGGAAGACGCTAAGAAAACAGCATAAAAGGATTTTTTTGTTTCCCACAAAGACACAAAGAACGCATAACGGAAAAGTAACAGTTCGATTTTTCTTTGTGTTCTTTGTGTCTTAGTGGGATTTGTCTTTTGTGGAGACCGGTTATCGCTGTATTACAGAATTCAATCTTGTAAATCCAATCAGCTCATCAGCCCTTGCACCAAAGGGACGAAAATACACTAGCACCATGTATCCATTTTCTGTTCCCCAATAATTGCCTTCTGTATTTTCTAATGAAGGCTGCATACCTGCTTGTTTTTTATCCGTTAGTGTTACGTAAGAGTAATTGTAGTATCCCTGTTTCAGGTACAAAGCTTTTTCATAAATACCTTTCTCTGCATTGAATGTCATCTTAGATGCTTCATTCTGTTCGTAGTTGGTTAGCTCACCAAACAGATACACACTTTTACCTTCATAGGCTCTGTTGGCCGGGGGAATAAAAGTAAAATGGGTCCATGCATAATCACTTTGCCAATAAGGATTTTGATTATCCCTGTTTTCAATAGTGAAGATGCCGTTGTTATCACGGTAATAAACATATAACTGTTGACGGCGTTCGCCATCTGGTTTTATATACACATCAATTCTATCGCTGGTATCAGAGTCAATTAGTTTATCCATTCTCTCACTCATTAGCCGAAGGCTGCGAAGGTCAATCCATCGCCACTCTTTTCCTGCCTGAAAAGTGGTGTTTTCTTCGTCGCTGTACTCAAAATAATTGCCCCGGAAAATAGTAGGCCGATCTATCAAGGAAGCAGATGACCAGTTACTATTTTGTACCACCACCACTTTTATATCCTGCGGAGAAAAAGTATTGATTTGTGCATTAGCTGTATTGACTGTTATCTGCAATCGTTGATGTGTACGAAAAAAATTATTATTGAATGGCTGAGTTATTAGTGCTGAAACCGCTGCTTTGTTATTTACTACCAGCAGTCGTTTGGTAAAAACTAATTTAGAAGTATCATCATTTAAAAAAACTTTCAGCAGGTAGTTACCGGCTTTTGTTGGTGCCGAATTACGTTCAGGAAGAATGGCCTGGTAATGGGTGTATCTTGATTGAACAATGGAGGAGTTGCGATAAGTAGTTATCCTGTTACTCTGAAACCCACGGATATAATCAAAGGTCTGAATATTGGCCGGTGTCCAGTCTGCATTGCACAATTGAAAACCGTAATAGTAATATTTCATATCCGCATCCATATCATCAAAATGGAGTTCTAACTGGTCGTTACTATTAAGGGCAAGAACCGGATAGCTATAAATGTCGCCGTACTTATGCAGTTTTACACTGTGGATGTTTGGTTTGTAAATATGGTCAGGTATCTGTGCATGGGCAACAGAGAAATTGACAATAAGAAATAAGAGAAATAATTTTTTCATCCGGAATAAAGTGTAATTAGTTCGCAATATTGTGCAACTTCGTTAAAACTAAGCAGCACATTGCAAAAATCAGGCAAAAAAGAGGTGAAATCTTTTCTAGCGGCTTATTTTTGTCACCAACTCCTTTGGAGATAACAGACAAACAATTCAATTTGAAGGTTGCAGGCTTTATAGCAAACCGCATAGCATTTAATCAACAGAAATCCTTTTCCAGGTTTATTATCCGGCTGTCCACTGTTGCCACAGCTATCAGTGTAATGGTGATGATTGTTACCCTATCACTGGCCAATGGCTTTCAGGCAAAAGTGAGCCAGAAAGTGTTCAGCTTTCTCGGGCATATACGCATAGAAGAAAAACAACCCGATAAAGCCATCATTTCAGAAGAAAGCCCGATAATAAAAAATGATTCACTCGCCGAAAGCATACGACAAGACCCGGATGTAAAAAGCATTCAACCGTTTGCTACCAAGTATGCCATTTTAAAAACAAAAGATGAAATAGAAGGAGTATTGTTAAAAGGGGTTGACAGCACCTATGATTTCAACAACCTGAAAGAGTTCATTAAACAAGGAAGACCTGTTCAGTTTAATGACAGCAGCTATAGCCGGGAGATAATGATTTCTGCTTACACCGCCGAACAACTGCACCTTGCTGTTAATGATAAAATACTGATTTACTTTATTCGTCCCGATGGAAAAATTCGTCCGGATAAATTAACGGTAACAGGTATTTATAAAGTAGGCATTGAAGAGTATGATAAAACATTTGCTATTGGTGATATAAAACTGATACAACGCCTGAACGATTGGCAGCCCGATGAAATTGGTGGCTATGAAATTTTTCTGAAAGACTATCAACAGCTTACCAAAAAAGCAGATGATATCTATGCCATGGATAATTTTCCCCTGACATGGAATACACTTAGTGCAAAAAATATTTCACCCAATATTTTCGACTGGCTGAACATGCAGGATACTACCCGGGATGTGCTGATTGGTTTTATGGTTATTGTCGCCATCATTAACCTGATAACCTGTCTTATCATTTTAGTATTGGAAAGAGTGAGAATGGTAGGTGTACTTAAATCGCTGGGTGCTACCGACTGGACGGTACAGCAAATTTTTCTCCGTCACTCAGCCCTTATCACTATCATTGGTATTGTAACAGGTACTGCACTGGCATTAGCTTTTTTATGGCTGCAACAAGCCACTGGTTTTATAAAATTAAAAGAAGAAGCCTATTACCTGAGTACAGCCGCAGTAAAAATTGTGTGGTGGCAGGTAGGTCTTATCTGCGCCGGCACCTTTGTTGTTTGTTTTTTGGTGATGATGATACCATCAATACTGGTAAGGAAAGTGCAACCGGTGAA
>JANORJ010000318.1:0-1779 GCA_031415255.1 Chitinophagaceae bacterium
GCTGGTATAGTGGCCGGACCGGGAGCTATTTCTATTACTCCGGCTAATGTAACCACCACAGGTTTTTCCGTACCTATTTATAGAAATTTAGGTATCAAATTAACTGGCAATGCAAACGGCGACAGTACTACTACCAATCCAAACTGGGCTGCCGAAGGAACCACAACAACTGTTAACGCAAATTTTTCAGGCATTACATTTAATAATACAACACGTTATGTGCAATATGACATAACAACTGCCGTAGGTTCAAATTTTGCTATGCAAAATATTTCATTGCCCGTAACCGTAACAGGCGCAGGAACATTAAATGCTGCAGTGGCTTATTCAACTGATAATTGGGCCACCTTTACTTACCTCACACCAACTGGAAATGGAGGAGAAGCATTGAGCAGTGCCCTACCACTTTCTGTAGGATTAAGTTCCCCTGTACCAATGACGAGTAACAGGTTTTCTGTCCGGTTAATTATCTGGAGAAAATTTGCATCCGTCGGAAACTTTGCCACCGTAAATGTAGGCAGTACCGGTTTTACATTATCAACTGTGCCGCCAGTAGCTTCAGTTACTGCAGACCAGGCTTTGCTAAGAGAGATTTTAGAAGAGCGGTATGTTAGTTTCTTTGGACAAATTGAAGGATTCAATGATATGAGAAGAACGCAGAATGAAACTCTTGTAAGGGTTCCAGTAGTGCCCAATACAGGAGTACAATTGCCACAACGGTTTTTGTATCCTCAAAGTGAAATAGATAGAAATTCATCAACCCCAAGCCCTATCCCAGGTTTGTTTGTTCGTACGCCTGTTAATCAGTAACAGACAAATTAAACTGTTGCAAAAGGAGTTATGTAATTTTTTATGCTATTCATCATTGCAAAACCATTTTTATGTTGCTGAAAAGGATAATAGTTTTATCAATATTTTTTTTGAACCTGTCTTGCAAAGCACAGCAGGTAATTACTTTGTACACAGGTGTCGCACCTTTTTCTTTACCTGTTGCCGACAATGAAACTTCTTCAAAATCTACAAGTGGTAATAAAAGGCTTTTTGTTACCAATGTAACACGGCCAACTTTAACTGTTTACCTGCCAAAAAAAATAAATGCAGCAGGAACAGCTGTTATTATTTGTCCGGGCGGAGGCTACAACAGATTATCTATAGAAGATGGAGGGTATGAAGCGGCTAAAGTATTGGCAGATGCAGGAATAGTGACATTTGTTTTAAAATACAGAACCAATCGGGACTCAGCTTATACAGATTACAGTAAAGTTCCCCTTCAGGATTTAAAACAGGCAATGGATATTGTTTACAACAACTCAAAAAAATGGAATATTGATACATCGCATATAGGCATCCTTGGATTTTCTGCCGGAGGCCATCTTACGGCCATGGCAGCAACAACTTTTGAAATTCGAAAACCTGCTTTTACAATCCTGGCATATCCTGTTATCAGTTTTTTAGATTCACTCACCTCCAAAACATCAAATTCACGAAGTAATTTATTGGGGAAGAAAATCTCTTTGGAGGATAAAGTGATTTATTCTCCTGAGTTGCATATTTCAAAAGGTACACCTCCGTCTTTCATTATTCATGCAGAGGATGACAATACTTCATTAGTAGGAAACAGCATTGCTTATTATAAAGGGCTTATAGCAAATAAGATTTCGGCACAGCTTCTTCTTTATCAAAAAGGCGGGCATGGATTTGCATTGTATAATAAAGAAGAGGATAAATATTGGATGCCAGAGGCCTTAAAGTGGCTGGCCTCTAATGGGTTTTATAAAC
>JANORJ010000319.1:0-6035 GCA_031415255.1 Chitinophagaceae bacterium
GCCTCCCTTAATTTCCCTTTAGGCACAGGTATTCTTATTTCATGATAGCTTCCTTTAAGGCCATAGGCAATGGAAAGTATGTTTACAGGTCCTTCTCTTCTCAAATCTATCTGACGGAGTTCATGTTTCCCACTGCTGAAATGCTGCTGGTCATTTCCTATCCACACTTTTTCAGGTGTTATCCGCACTGATGGTGCATATCTAATTGATTTTGTCATGAAAAAATGAAAAAATCGATACAATATATTGTGCCTTTTTTTAGATGATTTCAAAAAAATCTTCCATTCCTGGGTTGTATAAGTCCAGTGTACCAATATCATAGCCATGAATTTTATTTATCTGCCAGTAGGTGGGCGGACAGGTTATTAATTGGTTGTAATTTAGCGGTATGAACCTCGACTACATATACCTTCTTGACGGTAATTTTCATCCAGACTCCAGAGTGTGGGTGTACCAATCAAACCGCATTTTTACAATGGGCGAAGCATTTGATATAGAAGATCTACTGAAAGAATTTACCACTCAATGGAAAAGTCATGGCACACCGGTAAAAGGTGAAGCACATTTATTTTTTGGTCAGTTTATTGTTTTACTAGCTGATGAAACAGCAACCGGCGTCAGCGGATGCAGTACGGATAGTTCGGTACGATTGATAAAAAATATTGAGCAAAAGTTTACTGTAAATATGTTTGATAGAACCACACTTGCATTTGTGGTAAAGGATAAAATACAATTGCTGCCATTATCTCAATTGCAATATGCAGCTGATAATGAATTTATTAACGCCGATACGTTGTACTTTAATAATTTGGTGCAAACGAAAGTAGAGTTAGAAAATAAATGGATTGTGCCGTTAAAGGATAGTTGGTTGGCGGGTAAAATAAAATCAACCTCCGGGGCTTAATTTATTTCACCACTTTCGGTGCAGGTTTCTTCTTCGATACTTTTATAAAATTATATCCGAGGCTCAACCGAAAATTTCTTGTTTGCGCCGTACTAAAACTTTGCAGGTTAAAATTAGTACCGTACGTATAGCTTTGGTTTTTCTGCACAAAAGGGTCTATGACATTAATAGTTACCGTAAGTTTCTTTTTGAAAAATTTTCGTTGCACACCAGCATTAATACTCCAGCTCCATTTTGCAAAACCCTGTGGATTCGCAAACCGGTTAAAGTTAAAACCACCAGTGAAATTTAAAATATCTGTCGGGGTAAAGATGGTATTTAGATTGGAAGTAAATGAGCCTCCATTGCGGTATCGCCTCACTGTTTTATCAAATTCACTGTACTCATTAAAAGTGTAGCTGGCACTAATATTGGTTCGCAATTTTTTATTAATGGTTATTCCACCCCAGGTGCTTGCTTCATATTCTTTTCTGCCGCTGATGTTTTCCCAGGTAATTTGTGTTTTTCCATCTGGCAATAATGTTCTGACCTGTGCAAAAATATCCTCTACAATATTATAACCCAGACCAATGTTGGCAAAATAAAGTGGCTTTGTTCTTCCCAAAACAAAATCGAAGTTATGTGCTGTAGAAGCTTCAAGATTCTCATTTCCAAACCTGACATTATAGGGATCGCCAAAGTCTACTGTTGGGTTTAAATCATTAATTCCCGGACGACGGATACTGCGACGATATGCTAAGGTAAGATTGAGTTTATCTTTCCAGGTACGGTTTAAATTAGCAAAAGGGAGCCAGGTCCAGTAATTATTTTTTGCTTTCCGGTTCTCTTTAAATAATTCAAACATGATAGAAGTTTGCTCAACAGAAACACCGGTAGTAACGCTGAAATTCTCTTTTATAATTTGTCGTACCGAAGTCCGGAGATTTGTTATAGTCTGATGAAATTTAAATTCGTTACTCAGCAGGTCGGATTTTACAAAGATACCCTCTGGCTTTCTTTTATAAGTGGCATTCACATCAATATGACTGTTACTGCGATTATAATTGGTGCCAAAAGAAAGAGATGTTTTTTTATTTTTTAATGGCCTGTTATAATCAATCCTTACGTTATAACCGTTGCTGCTATTATCAGTCAATTGCTCTTGTGCTGAATCAATACCGTTGGGTGAACGGTCAGGGTTAAAAAATTGCTGAAAAAAATTCCTGTCTGATTTATTGATCGAAAAATTTCCGCCGGTAAAGATTCGTAATGACTCACCAACTATTTTGCCTTTCCGGGTGTAGGTAAATGTTGCATTCGGACTGTAATTGTCGCCATTGCTTAAAATATTTCTTTCACTAAGCCGATAAATATTTCCAAACCTGTTAATATTGGTGTATTCTGTTGTGCTCTCATTATCATAATTATTCTGATTGTACTGCAATACAAAGTTCAGCGACTCCATTTTATTGATGTCGTAATCCATGTTCACCCGCAGGTTGGGCCGCCATGCAGTATTCAGGTAATCATTTTTTGTATTGAAAAAATTATTAGAGTCAGCATAAATATTATTTCGGATAGAATAACCATTACCCTGCAAACGGTTATAACCTGTTCCCGCATTAATACTTAAAGCAAAGCCTTGTTTCCGGTAGTTGAAACTTCCGTTGATACTTTCTTCGCCTCTTGTACCTGCAGAAATACTAACCCTCCCACTCTTCCCTACTTTCCCTTTTTTGGTAGTAATATTGATTACACCGCCTTGTTCATTTGCATATTGCGGTGGTGGATTTGTCATTACTTCTATTTTTTCAATAGAACTACCGGGTAATGATTCTAATAAATCCTGCAACTGTTGAAGATTTAATTCAACAGGCTTATCATCTATCAAAATTTTTGGTTCTTTTCCCCGCACTGTTATTTTTCCATTCTGGTCTTTGGCTACTAATGGAACATTATTCAACAAATCGCTAGCATTACTTCCTGCTGCTAACGCAGATTCACCAACATTAAAAATGATATTCCCATCCTTGGATTGTATCAATGGCTTTTCTGCATAAACAATAACTTCATTTAATTGCTGATTGGTGTTGGGTTTCATCACTACATCGTTCAGATTAAAATCAAACCTTTCCTGACGAAGATGAATGCTGTCCAAGGTCAGGTTTTGCATACCCACAACAGAAAGTCGTAGGCGATAATAACCGAGAGCTATTTTTTCAAACAGGAAATTGCCGTTCTTGTCAGTCAGCATTGAACGATGTTGTGTTGTGTCTTTGAAGTTGATAAGAACAACAGTAGCTCCTTCAACTACCTTTTTATTTTCGTCCAGTACATCGCCGGTAATAATGCCCGGATTGGCTCCTTGAGAAAAGGAAAATAAACCGATAAAGGAAAGGAGAATAAAAAGTATTAGTTTTTTCAAATCTAAGTATAAGACGCAAAGATAAAAGCAACCTTGCAACTGGTTGACAAAGAACTGAAGTGCATCAGGCCGTTTTTAATACTTTGTAAAAAACAGAGCACAATTAACTGCCAGATGCCTTGATATAAAGAATCATCGTTGTTGCTGACATACTGTCACAAATCCCGGCTTAGCAGTATATTTGCAACCTGTCCGCCCTATTACCTGCGGATACAATTAAACATATATGCTTGACTTAGTGACAGATAAGGCACACGATGAGACCAAACAGGGGGAAGCATTTGCTCCCTTTGAAATTGACCCGAACAACTACAAAAAACGGTTCTACATAGAAAGCTATGGATGCGCCATGAACTTTGCCGACAGCGAAATTGTGGCTTCTATACTAAATAAAGAAGGTTTTGGTGCCACCCGGAATGTGGAAGAAGCCGATCTGATATTTATTAATACCTGCTCCATCCGGGAAAAAGCTGAATTGACTATTCGCAAACGCCTCACCGAATTCAGGCAACTGAAAAAACAAAAAAAGGGAATGTTGGTAGGTGTGCTTGGTTGTATGGCCGAGCGGTTAAAATCAAAATTGCTGGAAGAAGAAAAATTAGTTGACTTAGTAGTAGGCCCGGATGCTTACCGTTCATTACCTGCATTAGTGGAAGAAGCAGAAGGTGGGCAAAAAGCAGTGAATGTTTTATTAAGTCGTGATGAAACGTATGGTGATATTTCGCCGGTAAGATTAAATAGCAATGGAGTAAGTGCTTTTGTAAGTATTATGCGGGGCTGTAATAATATGTGCTCATTTTGTGTAGTGCCGTTTACAAGAGGAAGAGAAAGAAGCCGGAGTGCAGAAAGTATTATTGCAGAATGCACCGACTTATTTGAACAAGGCTATAGAGAAGTAACCTTGCTCGGACAAAATGTAGATAGTTACTATTATTATGCCCCCCTAAATCCCCCGCATGGGGGGACTTTAGACTCCGATAATTCTACATTTAATCACGGTTATCCGGCTACTGACTCAGGGAAAACGATTTTAAAAAATACAGACTCTGAGAACCCTCCTTCAGAGGGCAGGGAGGCCATAACTTTTGCGATGTTGCTCGAAAAAACAGCACTCATTTCTCCCCTGCTTCGGGTAAAATTTTCTACTTCTCATCCAAAGGATATTACAGACGATGTGTTGCATACAATTGCTAAGTATGAGAATATCTGCAACTACATTCATCTGCCCGTACAAAGTGGTTCCACAAGAGTTTTGCAACTGATGAACCGCACTTATACTAGAGAATGGTACATGGCAAAAATTGATCGGATAAAACAAATCATTCCCGATTGCGGCATCAGTGCCGATATCATCACCGGTTTTTGTACAGAAGAAGAAAAAGACCATCAGGATACCATCAGCATTATGGAATATGCAAAGTATGATTATGCATATATGTATTTCTATTCTGAAAGACCGGGAACACTGGCACAGAAAAGATATACAGATGATGTGCCGCTGGAAGTAAAAAAACGAAGATTATACGAAGTAGTGGATACCCAAAACAAATTATCACTGGCAAGTAACCTGAGAGACATGGGAAAAACATTTAAAATTCTTATAGAAGGCGACAGCAAAAAAAGTGATACTGACTGGATGGGAAGAAGTTCGCATGGAAAAGTGTTTGTATTCCCCAAAGAAAATTATGAACTGAAAAAAGGCGACTATGTGGTGGTAAAAGCGACTGAATGCACACAGGGCACCTTGCTGGGAAAGATTATTGAACAATAAAAAAAACAATGGACATTCAAACTATAAAAAATCGTTTTGGCATCATCGGCAACTCCCCTGCCCTCAACTATGCATTGCAAGTGGCAACGCAGGTGGCCGCTACCGACCTTACGGTTTTAATTAACGGTGAAAGCGGTGTGGGTAAAGAAGTTTTTTCGCAAATCATTCATTCACTTTCTCCAAGAAAACATAATCCGTTTATCGCTGTTAACTGCGGCGCTATTCCCGAAGGAACAATTGACTCTGAACTTTTCGGTCATGAAAAAGGTTCTTTTACCGGCGCAGCAGATGCAAGGAAAGGATATTTTGAAACCGTAAATGGTGGTACCATTTTTTTAGATGAGATTGGTGAATTGCCGCTCGGTACTCAAGCAAGGTTATTAAGAGTTTTGGAAACCGGAGAATACATTCGTGTAGGTTCATCAAAAACACAAAAGACAGATGTACGGGTAATTGCGGCGACGAATAAAGATTTACTGCAACAGGTACAGGCTGGCCGCTTCCGGGAAGATTTGTATTATCGACTTAGCACTGTTCCCATACGGGTGCCTGCACTGCACGACAGACCGGAAGACATTCATATACTATTCAGAAAATTTGCGGCTGATTTTGCCTATAAATACAAAGCAGCTCCGGTGCAGTTAGATGACGAAGCAAAACAACTGTTAATAAACTATCCCTGGCCGGGCAATGTGAGGGAATTGAAGAATATTGCAGAGCAGATTTCGGTATTAAGTACAGATAAAAATATCACTTCAAAGGAATTAAGTAAATTTTTACAACCCTATTCGAGTAACCGGATGCCAATATTAGCATCTGCCAATGGAAACAGTCACGAATTTTCCAATGAACGAGAAATGCTGTACAAACTTTTCTTTGATATGAAGAAAGATGTTACAGAATTAAAAAGAATGTTTCTGGATGTATTACAGAATCCGAATATGGTAACGAAAAAT
>JANORJ010000320.1:0-7879 GCA_031415255.1 Chitinophagaceae bacterium
CGTCACCTGTTGACACATGGAGCTGGTTTTCCGGAAGACAATCCCTGGGGCGATCGTCAATTGGCTGATAATGATAAAGAGCTGATGGAATTTATTGGTAAGCAAATTTCTTTTTCCAATCCTCCGGGCATTGCATTTGAATACAGCAATCTTGGCTTTGCCTTACTGGGAAAAATTATCACCACTGTTTCAGGTAAACGATACCAGGATTATATCAAAGAAAATATCTGGCAACCATTAGGAATGAAAAACGCTGAATGGGAATATGCAAACGTAGCTCCTGAAAAACTGGCACATGGTTATCGCTGGCTGAATAATCAATGGAACGAAGAAAAATTATTGCATGATACACCCGATGGTAGTTGGGGTGCCATGGGCAGTATGATTTCTTCTATTGAAGAATTTGCAAACTATATGGCGATACATTTATTGGCATGGCCACCATCCAATGCAGAAGAAACAGGTCCGGTAAAAAGAAGCTCGGTGAGAGAAATGCATCATCCCTGGAGATGGAACGGATTTAATCCCAATTTTAAATTTCCTGATGGAAGAATTTGTGCGGTTACAGCTGCTTATTGTTATGGACTGGGATGGATGAAAGATTGCGATGGTAAAACTTATATTTCTCACAGTGGTGGTTTGCCGGGCTTTGGTAGCCAGTGGCGCATTATGCCCGAATATGGCATTGGTGTTGTCGCTTTTGCAAATCGTACGTACTCACCATTTGGCACGGTGAACTTAAGAGTGCTGGATACATTAATTAAACTGGCAGGATTACAACCCAGCCAGCTACCGCCTTCTGCTATCTTAGAAAAAAGAAAAAATGAACTGACGAAATTATTACCAGATTGGAACAATGCAGAGAAGAGCGGCATTTTTGCAGAGAACTTCTTTCCTGACTATCCGATTGACACATTAAAAAAACATGCAAAGGATTTATATGCCAAAGCTGGAAAAATAATTTCAGTAAAAGAAATAAAACCAGAAAACCAGTTAAGGGGTTCTTTTATTATGATAGGGGAGAAAACAGATATTGAAATCTATTTTACCTTGTCGCCGGAAAATCCGGCTTTGATACAAGAGTATCATATAAAAGAATCACCGAAAGTGAAACTGGATATCAATCATTAATAGCCTGATAAACCAAAGCCCTGAATTTTTCTACTACATCACCATGTGTGCTGCCTTGTAATTGGCGATAGAAAAGTAATACTATTTTTTCTTTTGGATCCACCCAATAAGAAGTGGCAAACGCACCACCCCAGCTATAAGTGCCAGCCTGTGCTGGAGTACGGCCACTGCTTTTTTCAGTTACTATCTGGAAACCTAATCCAAACTTATCATCACCACGAATAGAAATATCGCCAATCTGGTTCATCGTCATTATTCTTACTGTATTTCTGCTAAGCAATCTTTTCCCATTATAAACACCATTGTTCAACAACATTTGTAAAAAAATGGCATAATCATAAATAGAGGAAGATAGGCCTGCACCGCCGGAATAGTAAGTTGAATTATGTAATGGATAATCTGCACCAACCGGGCCGTTTAGCATTTTGCTATCTGCTTTTAATAATTTACCGGTAGAATCTTCCCGGTATAAATTTACCAACCTTGCTGCTTTTTCAGATGGCACATAAAAGTAAGTGTCCTTCATTCCAAGGGGTTCAAAAATTTTGGTGCGAAAAAAATCATTTAATGTCATGCCTGAAATTACTTCCACCAAACAACCGAGTAAGTCACTGTTTAATCCATAGGTCCATTTTTCTCCGGGCTGATGCATTAATGGTAATTTGCCAAGGCGGTTCATGGCATCCAACAATTTATCGTTTTGTATGCCAATGCCTGCAGTTAAATTACTTTTTGCATAAATAGCATTCGCTTCTCTAGAACCTATTTGTGCATAGCCAAGTCCTGAAGTGTGAGTGAACAATTGCCGGATAGTAATTTCACTTTTTGCAGGAACTGAAGTATACGTTGTATCGGCTGCATTAAATTTATCCAACACCTGTTGCTTTTTAAAAGCAGGAATATACTTTGACACCGCATCGTCTAATTGAAACTTACCTTCTTCAAATAACATCATCATGGCCACACTGGTAATAGCTTTTGTTTGCGAAGCAATCCGGAAAATATCCTCTTTCTGCATGGCAGACTTTGTGCTGAGGTCATTATAGCCAACAGCTTTGTAGTACGCCACTTTTCCATTGCGGATAATTAGAGCAGCACCGCCCTGCATCCATTCTTTTTGTGCCCAATCATTCATTTCTCTGTCAAGACGTTTTAACCGTTCTGAAGAAAAACCGGCTGCCTCGGGTGTAGTTAGCGGCATTATTTTTTGTGCAGAAACAAAAGCTATTTGTAGCAGAATAAAAGTAGAAATAAGGATTGCTTTTTTCAGAAATAATTGAAGTTGCATAACTAATATTTTTAAGTAGAATTGAATGTACAAATATTTTAATCTAGGTGGTATTTATTTTGTAAAAATGCTATTATGTTTTTCGCTTTTTCATTCAGTAACTCCAGCCGTGCTTGTAAAATATAATTGCTGCCTTTAAGCTGATGTACATAATAGGCTAGGTCTTGTTGAATAGCCGGGTCATATGACCGTAGTGGTGGATTTCCGTCCGGTCTATTTATTCCAATAATGGTTACCATTTGGTCAAAAACAAAAGGATTAAACATACGGGACAATATTGGGTCTGCCGCCCTTCTTTCAATACGGTCATCTTCCTGATTTGTGTATATAGTTTCTACTAATCTTTGATACGACATCATACTGTCTGCCGCCTGTTCTTTTCTTATCAATCGTAATGAACCGGAACTTTTTAATTGGGTAATAGTTCTGTCATTACTAATAAGCGAAGCAGTTCTTATCAGCGTTCTTCCAAAATAATAAAGCTCATTTTCATGCCCTTCAATTTGCCCGCTGCTTAGCAACTGCATTAATGAGTCCATTCTTTCCTTCTTTTGTTTACGAAAAATTAGCACCCGATTAATATTAGCGGTATCCGTTTTTAAATCTTCGATAAATGTTTGTATAAATTTTTTCTCCCGGTCTCTTTCTATCTTATGCTCGAGTTGGTACTCTGCTAAGAATCCGCAGAACACAGCGAGAAACAGCATTAAGAACTCCCAGAAATAATGGGTCCATTTTTTTCGGGCGGTGTGAGAGTGGGCATGTACTTCCATATATTATTTTTGTTTCTTGTTTATTTTTTAAAATGATATTCTTTATCAATTTCTTGCATCAAAGCAAGGGCTGTTTCTCTTGCCCAGCGTAAAAAAGCATTATATGCTTTCATCGCATTTTCTTTCATAGCAACATCATTATATAGAAGTTTCAAATCTGCAGCATTGCTGTTTAATAATGTTAGTGCTGGATTACTATTAAAGATTTGATAGTTTTTTTTAATGATTGAATCCGGGGTTAGTTCTTTAAAAGTTGTTTCTTTTGAAAGCATTTGGCCGAAGGGCTCATAATAAAAAAACCTTGCACTGGAGATGCTGAGCCGTTCGTCGCTTCGTCTTAGTTTTTCTTCCTGTTCTTCACAAGCAGTTGTTTTCCGTTCATAATAATCACTGATGGAGGAAGATAAAATATCGTTTTTTATCAAACGAAAACTACCTGAACTTTTTAATTGTGTGATGGCCGCACGGTTGAATACAACTGAACTAAAGTTTGAGCATTTAAGCCATAATTCATAAAGCCGATTGCCATTAATTTGCCCTTTTACCGCCTGGCTTATTTCTGCTCTGAATGAATCGAGTTGCTTGCCGATGGCTTCATTATTAATCAGGTTTCGATTATAGCGGATAGTATCATACTTTAAATTTTCTACCATATCATACATATACTTTCTTGCTCTTTCCTTTTCAATCTTATGCTCCAACTGGTACTCTGCTAAGAAACCGCAAAACACTGCGAGAAACAACATTAAAAATTCCCAGAAATAATGTGTCCATTTTTTCCGTGGTGTATGTGTGTGATGATGAGTTTCCATATTTAATTTAATTTGATATTATATTCTTTCGCTAAAAAATTAATTAGGCTGATTGCCCTCTGTTGCTGTTCTTTTACATCTTTTTCTGCAAAAAGCATAATGGAAATAAGGTAATGATTTCTTACAATAAATTCATTCAGTACCGCTTTATCTGAAGTAACCAACAATGGATTTCCGGAAGGGGGTTTCAATTTGAAGTCTTCTACATCCATCATGTTTTGAAAAACCCCACCATCAAATATTTTTCCTTCAAATTCCACCTTTGCCCTGAATCGTTCTTCCAGTAAATCGTTATTCCGTTCAATATCTCTTGCATGGAAATAATAATTATTAATACTGTCAATAATATTCTGGTCGTGTATCAGTCTTAGGTTACCGGAAGTCCGCATCTGATCAAAAGCTGTATAATTAATTTTAACAGCCCCAATCGACGGGTTGTTTAATCGCACCAGGGAATATAGTTTTTGGTTGGTTTCCTCATTGCTGTTATAGTTTTTCAGCAAATGGATGACTGAATCAAGAGCCCGGATATTTCGTCTGTTTCTTTTCAGGACATTACTAAAACTTGTGGTGTCGGACATCAAATCAGCAACTAAAGATTGTAAATATTTTTTTTCACGAATGCCTTCAACATAATGCTCCCGCTGGTTTTCTACAAAAAACCCAAGTGTTACAGCGAGAAATAACATTAAAAATTCCCAGAAATAATGGGTCCATTTTTTTCGGGCGGTATGGCTGTGGGCATGTACTTCCATAGATAATTTTATTTGAGTTTATACACTTTACGTAATTCTTGAAGCATTTGAGCATTTAACTTTTGATAGTCAGCATACTGCTTTAGGGATGCTCCCCAACTCCTCATTTGATAAGACCCGGTAATATTCACAGATTCGGTTTTATCAAACTCTTCCGGCTTACTAAAGTGGAATGGAAATACTTCCCCACTGGTTTCATATTGTGCTAATGCATTAAAATAAAACAATTTGTAACGGGTGTTTATCTTATCATAAAATTCTATGTCATTATGTTTTAGCAGGTACGGCATCAAATACGAATCAAAAAAGGTGGATTCAAATTCATTTCTTGTTCTTATGTTGGTAATGGCTTCAGAAAGGTCGCCGGTTAACTTTTGCAATTCCATACTTTTAAAATAACGTAAGGAGCCAGAATTTTTTAACTGGACAAGAATAGCATCTTTTGGTTCAAAAAGATAGGGGCTGAACACTATAAAAGCATTACTGAAGTTAACCGAAAATGCCTTGGAGCAATTGGTAATTGAACTATCCCTGAAATATTTTTTTAAATAGGTAAATGCTGAGTCTCTCTTTAGTCTGTTTATTTGCACGGTTTCGATGGTAGCAGAATCACTTTTTAGTTCATTATAAAAACTAGCTGCAAGTTCTTTTGCTCTGTCCTTTTCAATTTTATGTTCTAACTGATACTCTGCTAAAAATCCGCAGAACACAGCAAGGAACAACATTATAAATTCCCAGAAATAATGGGTCCATTTTTTTCGGGCGGTATGGGCATGGTGGTGTACTTCCATATACTAATCGTTTAATAAATTAATTTTATTTAGTCCTGAAATAATAATCTGATAAAGCTTTGACAATAGCCCCCGGATTAGCCTCATCTGTATTGGTCATAATGATGATGGACAAGCCGTCATTTACAAAACGGGTATAGTAAGAACGAAAACCAATATTGGCACCACCATGCTCAATCACTTTGTGCCCGTTACGTTCATCAGTGACCCATCCAAATCCATAGTAGGCCTTAGATTCAGGTTTATCTGATGTTTTTATAAATGCCTGCCAAAGTAATTCCCAATTTTCTTTTTTCAGGATAGTATTCTTTTCTCTCAGTACTTTATCCCACAATATCATATCGGTGCTAGTGGAAAGAAAACCACCGCTGGGCCGCACGGCATACATCGCATCTGCATTTACAAGCATCCCATTTTTGTGCATATAACCACTGGCCCGGTTGGGTATGATGAGATAAAAATCTGTCATGCCACTATTCTTCATTCCGGCGGGGATAAATAATTTCTCCCTTATATAATCCTGCCAGGGCATCCCGCTTATTTGTGTGATGATTTGTGCCAGCATATAATAAGCAAGATTGCAGTACTGGTATTTTTCGCCGGTTTTATAATCGAGCGGCAACGGATAAGCAGCTTTAATAATTTCAAGGTCGCTTATCATTTTATGATTATCATAAGCCGGGCTTTCTCTTTTCAAACCTGAAGTGTGAGACATTAAGTGTTTTACCAGGATGGGTCGCCATGTTTCAGGAGCATCGGAAAAAAATTTGTGTACAGAATCTTCAATGTTTAGTTTTCCCTCCTCCTGTAATTTCAGAATGGCCGTGGTAAAAAACTGTTTACTTACAGAGCCGAGCCGAATGACGGTTTCTGCTGTTACAGGTACATTGTGTTCTACATTGGCAAAACCATATCCCTTATTTACAAAGGGGTTACCATTTTTAATAACAGCAAGGGAAAGGCCAACAATTTTTTGCTCTTTTATCATTTTCTGTACAATAAGATCAGTGCTGTCTGCCTGCCCATAAGCAAGTACACGGATCAAAAGAAGCAGGACAATCATTTTACTTTTCATAAAAGTGTATTTAAAATATAGAATCTATTCACCGTTAAAGAGGGAATATACAGATCACAGTTAGAAAGAACATCAAAAACTCACAGAAAAAATGAGTCCCTGCCCGTCCGGCCAGGCGGGCATTTTTTTCGGACGGTATGGGCATGGTGGTGTACTTCCATAAGTTTATTGTTTAATTTAAATTGTATTCCTGTTTTATCATTTCTATAAGCTCCTTTGCCCGGTTTCGAAGGGCAATAGCATTACGGATATAAAATTTAATGGTAGTGGAATAATAATGATAGTTCAACGATACAGTGTTTATATCTCTTGTGTCAGCAGAAAGCAAGGATGGTTTTACCAAAGGTTTGTTGATATTTGTTCTCTGGCCGCCTAAACCACTATTAGCGATAATTTTTATATTCTTCATCATTTGCTGAAAAACATAGCCATCAAACAACCGGGCATTTTCTTTGTGAATTTCATCCATTTTCAAACGCAGCAGGTCTATCTGATTAGCCAGCCACTGAAAGGATACATAATAAGAACCGATACTATCCAGCAATTCTTTGTCTTTAATATACCGTAGCAAGCCTGCAGTCTTAAGCTGGTCAAAAGATTTTGAGTTGCCATAATAATACCCAAGATTGGCAGTAACAGTTCTGGCGGCAAAATATATCTCGGTGGTATTTGTAATATCCGAGTGCAACATTTCAATCAATGAATCGGCCATCTGTGCACCATAACTATTTCGGTCTGTTACGGAATCAAAAAGATTGATATCTGATTGAAGGTCGGATAACATAGAGTTTAACTGTGTCTTCACTTCTTTTTTGTGAAGAATAGTTTCCCGGGTGTTTTCAGCATAAAAGCCCAACGAAACGGCGAGGAACAGCATTAAAAACTCCCAGAAATAATGGGTCCATTTTTTTCTTGCCGTATGCGAATGTGCATGTACTTCCATAAATATTTATTTGCCTAATTTTTTCGTGATTAGATTTTCCATTTCAACACATGCCGCTCTTGCATCCCTGAATGCATCAAGACTTCTTTTCAATCTTTCAATACGAAGATTAAGCGCTGCTCCCATGTTATCACGAAATAGTATTGCAGCATCTCCGCTTAACACATCACGATGCGCTGCTATCTTTTCCATTTTAAAAGGATCGGAGTGATTGCTTGTATCCAAATTGAGCTGACAGGTAAGGTCAAAAGCTTTATACACTGCGGGAATGAATAGTTCAGTGTAATATTTTTTTTCAAATTCCTGGTTCC
>JANORJ010000321.1:0-4163 GCA_031415255.1 Chitinophagaceae bacterium
GCTTTTAACTGCTTTCTTCGTATTATCTGCTTCTACTCTTGCTTCCTTTTTCACAACTTCAGCAGCTTCTACTTGACCCTGCTCCCAGATACGGGTATGCGAAACCACAATTCTTTTTTCATTGCGGTCAAACTCGATTACCATAAACTGCGCCGTTTCATCAGCAGCAATACTTTTACCATCTTCTTTTGCAAGATGACGGTTAGGGGCAAATCCTTCCAAGCCATAAGACAACTGAACAGTAGCGCCTTTGTCATCTCTGCGGCTTACAGTGCCTTCATGCAGACTGCCGATAGCAAATGTTTCCTGCAGAGAATTCCAAGGATCTTCTTCTAATTGTTTGTGACCAAGTTGCAGTTTCCTGTTTTCTTTATCTATACCAAGAATGATAACATCAATGTTAGCAGCCACTTTGGTATACTCTCCTGGGTGATTGAAACGCTTCAACCAGCTAAGGTCGCTAATGTGAATCATGCCACCAATACCGGGAGCTAATTCTACAAACACTCCATAGTTAGTAATGTTTTTTACCAAACCAGTATGTTTGCTTGCTTCTGCAAATTTTGTTTCAATATCATTCCAAGGATCTTCAGAAAGCTGTTTAATAGACAAGCTCATCTTGCGACTTGCTTTATCAAGTGTTACCACTTTAGCTTCATGCTCATCACCTAATTTAAAGAATTCTTTAGCATTGATAGGCGTATTAGCCCAAGTGATTTCTGATACATGCACCAGACCTTCAACACCTGGTTGAATTTCGAGGAATGCACCATAGTCTTCAATGTTTACTACTTTACCTTTTACTACATTACCTTCTGCAATGTTTTCTGCCAACACATCCCACGGATGCGGAGTCAGTTGTTTAAGACCAAGGCTGATACGTTTTTTCTCATCATCAAAATCAAGTACTACCACATTAATCTTCTGATCAAGTTTAAGCACTTCAGTTGGGTGAGAAATACGACCCCATGAAATGTCGGTAATATAAAGCAGACCATCTAAGCCACCCAGATCCATGAAAGCACCGAAGTCTGTAATGTTCTTCACCGTACCTTCTAATACTTGTCCTTTTTCCAGTTTGCTCATTATCTCTGCTCTCTGTGCTTCGATATCGCTTTCGATAAGTGCTTTGTGAGATACAACTGCATTCTTAATAGTCTCGTTGATCTTAACTACTTTAAATTCCATTGTTTTTCCTACAAACTGATCGTAGTCAGTTACAGGCTTCACATCAATTTGTGAACCGGGTAAGAATGTTTCCATTCCGAATACATCAACGATCAAACCACCTTTAGTTTTAGAGGTAACAGTACCGGTAATAACTTCACCAGTTTTGTGTACTTCCACAATTCTTTCCCAAGCTCTTGTGATGCGGGCCTGGCGACGACTTAAATTCAAATGGCCGTCCCTGTCTTCTTTTTCTACAATCATTACTTCCACTTCATCACCAACAGCAAGGTTGGGAAGGTCACGGAATTCGTTCAGAGAAATCAAACCATCACTTTTGAAACCAATGTTAAGAACAACGTCAGTTTTTGTTAACCCAACTACTAATCCTTTCATCATTTGGCCATCATCCAATTGCACAAAAGTGTCATCATACACTTTGTGATACTTTTCTTTTTCTTCTTTTGAATAAGAAGTAACATTACGTCTGTCAACACTCCAGTCAAAATCATCATGAGGCGTTGCAGGCGCATAAGTAGGCTTCTTTGATGTAGCCTCCTCTATTCCGACAGAGGCGGAATCTTCGACAGGTGCAGTTGTTGTCGCTGTAGCTGTTTCTTCCGGAAGGGAAGCTGCAGTCTCCTGTTCATCAGCGTTTAGTTGTTTTCTAATTATATTTTCAAACATTTTAATATCCCGAAGGGTTTTATTTCGGGGCAGCAAAGATAAGGCAAAGTTTCGGGTTAGAGGCTGAGAATTTTCTGCTTTTAGCTTACACTGTATTTTTCATAACTTATTGTTTATGAACAACATGTAGCACTATTTAGTACTATCATTATCTACCCAATTGATTTTTCAGTTGAACATAAGCCCAAGCGGTAAAAGGGAATACAAGTAAGACCAATAAACTGAACCAGCTATGAGTGAGCCAGAACAGTAATGAAGTAACCAATAATAAATACAAAGGATATGTGATGATTAGCAAAGCAATCAATACCGAATCGTAATGATCGGTACTGTTTAGTTTCATTTTAGTAAAAAAATGGACAGGTAAATAAAGAGGTGCATTAAATAAAAAACCGGATAGGGCAGGCAACAACAATAAAATTTTTGAAATGGGGCTGATCTTAATTGTCAATACTTTTTTTTGAAGCATCCTGTCTTCGTCTGGCACTTCCAATACTAATAGTTCCAATTCCTGTCGCAGTCGATTATTAAAAACCAGATTTCTTTTTCCATCTGTATCATTAGTAAGAACTTCTTCTTTGGAAATTATTGTACCAAAGTTCAGGAATACATTTTTACCAAATTTCTTGAATGAGTTATAATTAATTCCTACGGGCAAAACTTTCAACTCAATACCATCCTGCCAGCTGCTGATAGCCAGCCTTGCAGTCCCTTTTTTCAACGGACGTAAATGCCATTCATTTACACATTTTCCTTCGCTGAACATGAGTACTATCCCTTTGTTCCGAAAAATTTTCTTACAGGCATCAAAAGTCTTGTAATTAGTATCCAAATTTTCTACTCCCTCACTGGTGCGGAAAACAGGAAGCATTTTCAATTTTGTTAGCAATTTTATATAGAAAGGTTTTTTGAAAACATCTCCTCTTGCTAATGACCAGATTGGTTTTTTAAAAAATATATCGAGAATAATTGCATCTAAAAAAGAATTAGGATGATTGGCAGCCAGCAATAACGGGCCTTCCATTTTTAACCTTTCGGGGTTATTGATAATAATCTTACGGCAGAAGATTGATGCCGCTAGTCGAACCCATACTTTAAGAATTCCGTAAAGCAAATTTTTTTAAGAATGAATATACTACTTCGCTTTTGTTTATTGAAAGTATATCTTAAAAGCTTTGTAGCACAAAGTACCAAACCTTTTTATCCTTTTAGCATTTCCTGATAGCGTCGAAGGTCATCTGCCGTATCTATGTCGGATAACTCAGTAAGAAAGGAACAGGTAGTTCGCAGTTTAACAGTGTCTTTGATTGTATCAGACAACACAGTATCCGTACTCCATTTTTTATTCTTGAACAATTCAGGAATTAGCTTAGTCAAACCCAACAAATAATACCCTCCATCTGACGAGGGGCCAATAACTACTTCGTTATTATCCAGCTTATCAAAAGCATCATCAATAATAAAACCCGTCAACTCCGGGCAATCGCTGCCAATAATAATAATTTTCGAATATCGCTGTTGAAATAGTTCAAGGAAAGCCAGCATCATTCTATCGCCCAGTTGTTCTCCTTGCTGTAGTTTTTTATCGAACAAATCATTTTCCCACAAATCGTTTTCAGATTTGCTATCTGTATAGTAAACAAATTTATCGCAGTCAAGGTTTGCGGTGATGTGATGAGTATGTTCCAAAAGTTCTTTATAAATATGCAAGGCTTGCTCATCCCCTATCTCCTTGGCCAGGCGGGTTTTTACTTTTCCTAATTCAGGGTTACGAACAAATATGATAATCGCTTTTTTCATTTGATTAGTATTTTAGAAAAGGAAAAGTGCCAGACACTAACAACAACCACCACCATCATAAAACCAGGTAGAGCCAGAAATGAAAATATCTTCTCTTCCTAAAGAGACTAATGCACCAGCTGTTTTATCACATACTGCCAATGGCTGATTAGGCAACAGCATATGTCCTTTATTATCATCAAAACATTGATCTCTACCATAATATATTGCTGTCTTACCGGTAAACACACAAGGGCCATCAACCGGCATCGGGTCTTTAATGGCACATACTTCAACACTTTCAATGTAAATCAGCTTATCCGTATCATAATTCTTTGTATCGAGAATTCTATACGGCCTCTTAGCTCTTATTTCCACCGTACCAAAGCCAACATCTGTTATCATTTTTATATAATCCCATAATGGTAAAGAACCACTGAGACATAAAGCTCTTAAACGTTCATCTTCCCTCAACGATTCCGGCATTACGGTTTCACAAGTAGGGTCGCTCATTACCAAACGGCCACGGG
>JANORJ010000322.1:0-11589 GCA_031415255.1 Chitinophagaceae bacterium
AGCCCGGCTTCACCCATTCTAAATACCAGCTACAGAAATCATCCCAAATAAGTGAGTATAACGTTTTCAATGATTCACTCAACCGGAAATCTTTAAACTGTTCGTCTAATTCTGCTCTCACTTCGTTCAAGCGATTCTCAAACCAATTAACGGCAAAGTTGTCAGTTATCGGTTGTCCGCTGTCAGTTGTCCTTCCTTCCCACATCTTCACCAACTTCAGCGCATTCCACATTTTATTTATAAAAAAACGGCCTTGTTCATTACCCGATTGATCCCACATCAAATCATTACCTGCCGGCGATGAAATCATTATACCAAAACGAACAGCATCGGCTCCATCTTTTTCAATCATTTCCAACAGGTCTGGTGAGTTGCCCAATTGCTTACTCATCTTTCTTCCTTGTTTATCCCGCACCATACCGGTAAAGTACACATCGTTAAATGGTTTTTTACCGGTGTATTCATATCCCGCCATTATCATCCTAGCCACCCAAAAGAAAATAATATCCTGACCGGTTACCAATGTAGTAGAAGGGTAGTAGTAGTCAGCGTCTTTGTTGCCGGGATTGCTAATGCCGTTAAAAACTTCCATTGGCCATAGCCAGCTACTAAACCAGGTATCTAATACATCTTCATCCTGTGTGATATTGTCAATAGTGAGTGGTGAATGGTGAATGGAGCTTTCAATTTTAGATTGACTATTGGCCATTGACCATTGACTTTTCAGTTTCTCATATGCTTCTTCCTTAGTGTCAGCTACGGCAAATGAACCATCCGGCGCATACCAGGCAGGTATCCGTTGTCCCCACCAAAGTTGTCGGCTTATGCACCAGTCTTTAATATTCTCCAGCCAATGTTTATACGTATTCTTAAGCTTGGCCGGATGAAAAGTAACCGTGTCATTTAGCACATCATTCAGTACTTGTGGGTTCTTTTCCAAAAACAAATTCATATTCAAAAACCATTGCAGCGAAAGCCTGCTTTCAATAATGGCACCGGTTCTTTCGCTGGTGCCCACTTGTCCTTTATAGTCTTCCGTTTTTTGTAGTTGACCTATTGCATCAATATCTTCTGCTATTTTTTTTCTAAGTATAAACCTGTCCATACCCTGATAGGCTAATATTTGCTCCGATGGATTATCTTCCATTAACTCTTCTGTAGAAAATTTTCCGGTAGCATCTAATGTGTCTATTGATTTCAGGTTATGTTTTGCGCCCAGCATATTATCGTTCTTATCATGTGCTGGGGTAATTTTTAATGCACCCGTTCCAAAGTCAGTTGTTACGTATTCATCAGCAATGATGTTGATTTTCCTGTTGATGATGGGGACAATAACTTCTTTACCAATAAAATTTATATATCGCTCATCTGTTGGGTTTACACAAATGGCCACATCGCCTATTATAGTTTCTGGCCGGGTGGTGGCTACGGTAATGTCGCCTGTTCCATCCGCAAATTTGTAGGTAACGTAGAATAATTTTGAATCAATGTCTTTAAAAATTACTTCTTCATCACTCAATGCAGTCTGGCTTACCGGATCCCAATTCACCATTCGTTTGCCCCGATAGATATATCCTTTATTGTATAAATCTTTGAATACTTTGATTACTGCTCTGTAATATTCCGGATCCATGGTAAAGCTGGTTCGTTCCCAATCCAAACTACAACCCATTTTTTTTAACTGTTGCAGAATGATACCACCGTATTTTTCTTTCCATTCCCAGGCATATTTCAAAAAATCTTCCCGACTTAGTGATGATTTGGCAATTCCTCTTTCCCGCAACATGTGTACTACTTTGGCTTCGGTAGCAATCGAAGCATGGTCGGTACCCGGCACCCAGCAGGCATTTTTTCCCTGCATTCTTGCACGACGAACTAATATATCCTGAATAGTATTATTAAGGCAATGCCCCATGTGCAGCACACCGGTTACATTAGGCGGGGGAATAACTACCGTGTAAGGTTCACGGCCATCCGGTTCGCTATGAAAATATTTTTTATCTAACCAATGCTGATACCATTTTTGTTCGGCGGCGCTGTGGTCAAAATTTTTCGACAATTCCATACTACTTCGCTTACGGTTTTATTGATGCAGCCATATAATTGAGACTGCGCAGTACATGTAAGGCCGCAAATTTACCGGGTTTTGTGTAGATAGCGAAAAGGCAGGGGTGTCCTCAATGAAGATTATTCTAAAGGGAGCATATTATTTCTAACTTCATCGCAGATATATAATTCTCCCCGGTGTACTTCCAGAATGCCGTGACTAATTTCTTCAAGTGAAGTTGTTTTGGTCAGATAACCCTTGGCGCCAAGCTCCACCATCTTGAGTGCATAGCTGGGTTGATTATTAACAGACAGGCCAATGATTTTAATGGAAGGATTGGTTTCCATTATACTTTTTGTAACGGCAAATCCATTTAGTGGCGACATATTAATGTCAACCAGCATTATATCCGGAATAAGTTTTTGCGCATATTCTATCGCATCATGTCCATTACCAAAATCGCCAATAACCTGGAACCGGGGATCATTGCCCAGCAAAATTTTCCAGGATTCACGGACTAATTCATGGTCATCTACCAGGATGATTCGGATTGGGTCATTATTCATTTCGGTCATTAATTAAGTGAGTTCATGCGAAATTTTAAAAGTATATATCCTGCTTTCATATCCTTTTTTGAAGGAATAGCGGTATTCTCCGTAGCAGTGGATTTGATGCAGATAAGGATAATTTATTTTAAGGGTGAATTTTTATCACCCTATCTGTTACTAATCCACTGAAATTCAATTAGCCAAGCATTTTCAGGATAGGGGATACTTTAAAATAGTTTAATAGTAAAAATACTGAAAATCTAAAGTAGTATTACTAGGTTGAATTACCAAGAGTTTTTACTAATATTTTCTTTGGACTAATTAATAGAAAGGCAAACGGGATTTTAACCCGGCCTTACCCGGTTATGATTTTTAAAATTATATTCGTAAAAAATTGCCTTCAATTTATAGCTTTCATTTTAATAAATTCATTACATGAAAAGAGAATTAGCCTCTTGGTTCAGCCCTGCACTTAATAAGGAAATGCCTATTGCCAGCTATGGTGATTATGGGTTTGCTCTTTTATTGGTACCTACTGCTGCTGCCGACTATTTGGAATATGAACGTTTTCAATTGATGGATCATCTTGCTCCTTTTATTGATAGCGGAAAAGTGAGGGTGTTTTCAATTGATAGTATCAACAATGAAAGCTGGATGAATAATAATATGAACCCCCGTGATAAATCTATTCGTCACCAGCAATGGAATAATTATGTGTACAATGAGGTAGTTCCTTTTATTCGGAATAATACCAGTTGGGAAACACCCATCATTACCTGTGGCGCATCCTTTGGTGCATTGCACAGCATGAATTTATTTTTGAAAAGACCTGATTTAATTAATGGAGTAATTGCTATGAGTGGTGTGTATGATTTGGCAGAATACACCAAGGGTTATTTTGATGACGAAGCTTACTTCAACAGTCCTGAGCAGTATATAAAAAACCTGACTGACCATAATATTCTTGAGCAAATCCGGCAAAGTAAACATATTCATATCCTTACCGGCAGCGGTAACTATGAAGACCCCGGTGCCAGTGGCCGTTTTGCTAAAGTGCTGTATGATAAAGGCATTTGGTACGAACTGGATGTGTGGGGGCAGGAGTGGCCGCATGACTGGAATACCTGGCGGGCTATGCTTCCGCATTATCTGGGCTCAAAGTTTTAGACATTATGTAATCTTTTTGATACAGGCATCTTTTTCAAAACCAATTTATGAAGAAGATGCTTTTTTTAATGCTATTTATTCCCAATATTGTTTTTGCACAACGACACGAACATGTTAACGCATTTATAAAAAGCATGCCTGATGAGCTTGGTCGTCCGGTTAAGATGCCTGAAAGATCGTATAACCGGCACTTTAGTCTTGACGATTCAGTTGGCTATAAAATTAAGCAGCGGTTATTTGTAATAAGTTCAGATTCTGTTTATCACCTTGTTTTCCATAACTATCGTTACACGATAGATTCTTTAGATCAGTTTATTTTTAGTGATAACGATTCGTCCTGGTATAAACAGATGTTCCGCTATCTTTCTGATTCGCTTCCGGCAATTGATTTTACCAGGTACGAACTGGTTTTATATTCAGCTTGTGGTCAGTGCCTTGCTTACTGTAGTCATGGCATGCAGGAGAGTTGTCATCGCAATGCATGTAGATTTATGGATGCGTGGTTTTTGAGAGATAGGATGTCATTATTTGTAAAGAAAGAATAAGCCATTTTCAGGCAATGAATTTTTTAAGCAAGTTGTCAAATTCCTCCCGGTCAATCATTCTTGCACCAAGGCTTTCAAGGTATTCTGTATAAACCTGGCAATCTATTAACTCAATCCCTTCTTCTTTTAACTGCTGCACATATTTTATAAAAGCATAACGGGAAGCATTATTTGATTTACTGAACATGCTTTCTCCAAAAAACACCTTGCCAAGTTTGATGCCATATAAGCCGCCAACTAATTCACCATCCTTCCAAACTTCTGCACTGTGGGCATAGCCCAATTCATGAAGTCTGGAATATGCTTTTTCCACTTCATCCGTTATCCAAGTGCCTTCCTGCCCGGGTCGTTTAGTTTCCTTGCAATGATGGATGACCTGTGCAAATGCTTTATTGGTAGTAAATTCAAATTCGTTTCTATTCAACAGTGGCTTTATACTCTTACTGATTTTTAATTCAATAGGAATTAAAACAAACCGGGGATGTGGACACCACCATAAAATAATATCTCCTTCATACCACGGAAAAATTCCATGGCGATATGCCAGTAATAATCTTTCAGTAGAAAGGTCGCCGCCCATAGCCAGCAATCCATCTGGTTCTGCCAAATGAACCGGAGGAAAAATCAATTCTTTGTCTAATGCAAATAATGCCATGTTGTAAAATAAAAAAACCGTCTCGTCTAGCCTGAGGCAAGACGAGACGGTTGTAAATTAATAAACCCTAATCTATTCTTTGATAAATTTCTTCTGGCTTACAAAAGTGCCATCCTTTTTACTTACCCTAATAAAATATACTCCTTTAGAAAGCTTGCTGATGTTTAAAGTTGAATTGTTATCTGAAACTTTTTGTGTCAACACTTTTTGTCCGTTAGTATCAAATACATCTATCACTTTTTGTTCATCATATCCCCTGACAGAAATATTTATTACCTGATTAGCAGGGTTTGGATAAACATTCAGGCGATAAGGTGATTCGGTGTTGGTAAATTCTGCTGAACCACCTGCCACCGGTTCACAGGTTTGTATATTTTCTGTACCATTTGGTGATGGAATATTTGAACCGGTAACGGTTACCTGATCTATGTAGATAAGGTCACTGTTGTCACTGGCATCACACTGAAAGCGGAACTGTGCATTGGTAGGGAAGGTGACACCCGTAAGTGTAATAGTTCCATGATAGAAACCATTGTTATTAAAACTAGTGCCTGCAACATAAGTAGCCACTGTTGACCAAGTAGAGCCATTAAAATACCTCACCCAGAAATCTTCTCCTGCTTCCATGCTGGTTGCATAGAAATAGAAATCAATGACTAACTGATTATAAGCACTTACATTATAAGCAGAAGAGGTCATTGCTGAAGTTGTGCCGGTATTATCTCTTATGTAGATAGAATAATTTCCTTCATAAGAATTAACACCGGTATAACGGGCACAATCACTGCCACCATCGGCCCAGCCATCCCATCCTGTTTCAAAATAATGGGCAAGAATAGTTGTGGCACCACCACTTTGTGTAGTTACAGAAATGGTGTTGGAATTAGTGCCATTACCAGCTGCATCTTTTGCTCTTACATAAATACTGTAGGTAGTTGCTGCTGTTAATCCGCTTACTGTATAGGTTGTTCCTGTAGTAGTTCCATTCAATACACTGTTTACATACACATCATATCCTGTTACAGCCACATTATCTGTTGATGCTGTCCATGACAAATTGATAGTAGTTGTAGTAGTACCGGCGGAACTAAGCACAGGTGCTGTTGGCGGTTGAGTGTCACCGGCAGCGGTTGTAGTGGCAGAAATAGTATTGGAATTAGTGCCATTGCCAGCTGCATCTTTTGCCCTTACATAAATGCTGTAGGTGGTAGAAGCTGTTAATCCACTGATAGTATAGGTTGTTCCAGTTGTTGTGCCGTTAAGTACATTATCTATATATACATCATAACCGGTTACACCTACATTATCTGTTGATGCCGTCCATGATAAGCTAATAGTAGCAGCAGTAGTGCCTGTTGAATTTAATACAGGAGCAGTGGGTGCTTGAGTGTCCGCTCCGGCAGGTATGATGGTTGTAAACACACCTCTTCCATGTGTGGCAGCAGAAAGTAATCTATCGCTGCTGCGATATTGCAGCATATCTGTTCTTACATTAGGGAAACCAGTTTCGGCATCCCATATAGTAGAGGAACCATTAATAAGTTCTGTTTGCCAAACGCCTGTTTCAGTAGCAATGATAGCTTTTGTATTATCACCCGGATAAAACATAGCCCATCTTACCGGCATGTCAGGTAAGTTTCCGTCAATAGCTGTCCAGGTGGCTCCTCCATCAGAAGTAACCCAAAGATTATTAATGCCATAGTTTGAAAAAGCGACAATGATATTATTATCAGTAGTGCCTAATTCCACACAGGCAATATTGGCACTGGTAATCTGCATGCCACTTCCAATGATATTGGTGAAGGTGGGAGTTGCGTTTGCATTCGTTGCTCTAATCAGCGATGGCACTACCGTGCTGCGGCCACCGGCAAAGAATACAGTGTGATTGGTGTATGGAGAAACTTTTACAGCAGATACTGTACCAGTATTTAAGCCAGACATAGTTACGGGAGTAAATGTGCTGCCACTCTGTGGATTGCTCCATCTTACAAAAGTATTTTGTGCGCCGCTGCAATACATAATATTGTTTGCATCATCATAGTCAGTTGGATTAATAAATCTTCCTGCTGAGCTGGAATAGTTTACTGACGACCAGGTAGAACCGCTGTTAGTACTTCTTCTGTATTGATTGTAAACATAAGAACCCCATTGGAATTGCCCCTGATCTTGGTCTATGTGTACAAAAGCACCATCACCACCTGTTACTTCTACTGAAGCACCCATGCCTGCATTGTTTAGCTGGTGTACACCGTTGTCTTGTGCGCCGGCTAAAAAATAATTAGTTGATGTAGGATGGTTAGCTACTGCATAAAATTGTTTTATCCTCAACCCTGTGTTTTTATCAACGATAGTTGTGCCACCATTGGCTGAATAATGGATACCTCCATCACAACCAAATAACACCTGGTTATTATTTCTCCAAGTAATTATTTGCTGGTCAGCATGTACATATTGTCCGGTTGTACCTACCCATTCTGAAATTTTTGTCCATGATGTTCCACCATTTGTTGTCTTATAACAATCAAGGCTGCCAACTATTACATTGTTTGCATTAGTAGGGTCTACAGCTACTGCCATGCAATACCATGCCTGTCCGCTAGTAAATGCAGGAGTGGTACCCGTGGCAGCCCAGTTGGCACCACCGTTAGTTGATTTGTAAATAGTAGTAACGCCCCATGCAGAGTTTGATGGTAACGCATATAAAGTATTGCCGTTACATGCTAATGCCACATTATATTGTGTTGTAAATGTTGTAGCAGGACTTGTCCAACTAGAAGAGGTTACACTTTCCGGATTGTCGGTGTAACGATAACCTGAACTGCCAGCTGCGGTGTTATAATAGCCGCAGGTAATGTGTAACCTTCCTGTGCTGCTTAATACTAAATCAGGCACCCGTGGATCAAGACCAGTTGGAGTAATATTGGCCCATGTGCCTGTTGATTTTGTATAACGTTGTAATCCTTGGGTATTAGAAATGGAATTGCAACCAACATAAAGATTGCCATTAGCGTCGCATACAACTTTACTCACATTCCATAAACTTTCGGAGCCTATCATTATTGCCCAGGTAACACCGTGGTCAGTACTTCTCCAGATGCCGGCACCTCTTACAGCATCAGCATTAATAGCTTTTTCTCCAGTACCGAAATACATGATGTTCACATCAGTAGGATCCTGACAAATGCTGGCAACAGCAAGGTTGCCAAAAAAGTCATTTATCGGAGTCCAGGTGGCAGGGGTAGCCGTTATATCATTTGTTTTCCAGAGACCGCCATCTATACCGCCCACCCATACAGTTTTTCCCGTTGCATCTCCCTGGTCTTCCCATATTGCCCTCATTCTTCCGGAGGTAACGCCATTGCCGGGTCTGGTGTTACCATTGCTGGTGCCAACAGCATCACTGTTAGGCCCTCTTTCAATCCAGGTAAAAGCAGTAGCCCTACTTGCCAGATGGAGCTTTTTTTGTTCGTAGGCTGCAATCAACCTGCCTTTTGGCACATAGCCAAGAGCAGGGTCTTTCGTATTATTTATTTCAAGTTCCAGCCGTGCTGAAATTCCTGTTCCTTCTTCTTTTTGTGCAGGCAATTGTGCAAGCACATTGGTTGATATTGTTATCAGCAGTACAGATAACAAAAAAAATTGTTTCACCATAAAAGTGTTTTTGGTTTGTAGGGTGTAAATAATTGCCAATATATTATTTTTCTATAAACTGTTGACAGTAGTTTTACGATTACTACAACGATGTGGAAAGAAAAAAACGGATAATACCTTAATATTGGTGTGAAAAAGGCCAATAATCAGGCTGCCACTAGCTCAACAGTAGCATTAATACCTCTTTCTGAAATGGCTTCGCAAAGTGGTTTAAGATTATCAAAGCTGCCATTCTTTACAGCATACTTTCCCTGGAAATGGATGATGTAGGCACATTGCTCAGCTTGCTCATGAGTATGGCCGCAAATTTCCATCAGGCTTTCTATTACCCATTCAAACGTATTTACTTCATCATTCCACACAATCAGGTTGCAAGGATCTTCAGTAAGTGTGAGAACATCCATTTCTTCGAGGATGTCTGTTTCAATATCATTTGCGGAGTTAAACATTGCACTGCAAATGTAAAAAAATATTCATTGCTAAAATCATTCTTACCCGGGCTATAATTTTGGGTATCTTCCTTACAAATAAACTATATGGAAAGAGTAATTGGCCTTGGCGGGCCGTTTATAAAAGCCAATGACCCGAAAGAACTGGCCGCATGGTATGAAAAACATTTGGGTATCGCATTCAATGGTTCAGTTTATACAGTCTGGCCCTTTGTTAATGAAGACGAAAGTAAAAAGACCGGGTATAATGTGCTTTCATTTTTTAAAAACGATGCTGATTATTTTGCCCCCAGCGAAAAACAGGTAATGCTGAATTTTATTGTAAAGGATTTGTTTGCCTTGCTGGCTGTTTTAAAAGAAGAAGGAGTAACCATAATTGGCGAGCCAATGGACGACAAGGACTATGGAAAATTTGGTTGGATACTTGATTTGGAAGGGAATAAAATAGAGCTGTGGGAGCCGCCGGTAAGTCAATAAAAAAAGACCTCGTTTTGAGGTCTTGTATGTATTGGAAAAGTACAAATCAGCAAAGTTTACCGGTTACCATCAAATACCCTGAGATGGTTGCAGAGATATATCCTTACTTTGAGCATGACAGGCTACCAGATTTTGGAAGGGAGAATTTGTGGTTTTTATAATTTTCGCTTGTATAAATATGAAATACTAAATCATTTCCAGCAATATATCATTTGTCCAGCGGTATCTCCACTATTATTTCACAACCCATCCCCGGTGCTGAATTTAAAATGAATTTACCGGACAATGATTCGGCTCTTTTTTTGATATTGCTCAAACCTATCCCCGTTTTTTTAGCCTTTGTATCAAAGCCTTTACCATTGTCGTAAATCCTTAGCATTACAGCCTTGTCAATAATTTTAAAAGCAATTTCAATTGTGCTGGCTTCCGCATACTTCAAAATGTTTTTTGATTGTTCCTGCAATATCCTGTATAGGTTTACCTGTATATTTTCCGGAATAACTGTTTCTTTTATTTCGTCAAAATCAAGCCTGATAGTAAACAGGTTTTCTAAATTAATAGTTAACAGCAGGGTTTCAAACAGATTTTTTAACGAGTTTTCTTCAAAACTGGCCGGGGCCAAACTATGCGACAATTTCCTGGTTTCATTAATGGCCTCGGTTATATATCCCATCGCAGAACTGATAAACCCGGTTCTTTGTGTGGTATTCACTTCTTTCGATTTTGCCATACCAAGGGTTAACAATGTTCCGGCTAAAATCTGGTTGATATTATCGTGCAGTTCAGCACCCAGCAAATTGCGTTCGGCTTCTTGTGCATCTATCATAGCTTTTGCAATCCGTATTTCTTCCTCTGACTGGTAAGTAATATCCTGCATGGCGCCAATAATCCTGATGGGGTTACCTTCATTATCAAAAATAGCAAAAGCCCTGTCAAAAATATGTTTGTAGGAACCATCCGCACAGCGAAAACGATAGGTAAGTTGAAAACGCTGTTTCTTTTTTTCAAAGACATCCTCTAATGAATCCTGCACTGTTTTAATATCATCCGAATGTAAATTTTCATTCCACCACTCTACAATATTTTTCACTTTTGATAAATCGTATCCAAACATTTTGCTTATGCCATCATTATATAGCATTGTGTTATCTACAATATCCCAGTCCCAGATGGTATCGCTGGTGGCATCAGCAAGTATATCATAGCGTTCAACTGCTGCCTTTACTTTTCTTTCTGCATCTTTTCGTTCGGCTATATCAATACCAATGCCTAAAAAGCAGGGCCTGTTTTCGTATTGTATGCGTAGCCCCGTAAAATAAAAAGGAGTCTTTTTACCTGTTTTTGATGTAAAACTTGCTTCGGCATCGCCGCCACCGCTGGCAAAAACTTTTCGGCTTCTTTCCTGCATGTAGGGCTTATCCTGGCCCTGAAAAAACTCTAATACATTTTTAAATCTTATTTCAGCCGCTGTGTACCCTGTTACGTTTTCAAATTGTTTGTTCCACCGGATCATTTCTAAATTTTCATCGTAAAAATAAAATACACCGGGCAGGCTGTTAATAATAGTGTCTGACAGATCTTTTTCTTTTTTGATTGTTTCTTCTGCCTTTTTACGCTCCGTAATATCCTTGGCAAAAGCAATCATTTTATCATCGGCAAGCATTTTTACCGTTACTTCGGATTCTAACAGAGAGCCATCTTTCATCATCAATTTCCTGTTAAGGGTCTTTGTTTCACCGGCAAGTATGGCTGCATAGTTATCCTGGCTAACAATAATATCATCTACGAGTATATCAGTAAGCCTCAGTTTAGCATATTCTTCCTTTGTATAGCCTAGCATTGTATAGCAGGCTTTATTAAACTCATAAATAGTTCCATCAACCGAATAAATGAGAATGGCATCGCTGGCCTGCGCAATAATGTTCCGGTATTTTTCTTCGGTTTTTTGTATTAATATTTCTCTTTCTTTTTTATCGGTTACATCAATCAACATGTTAATAGCCCCGGTAAGTTGGCCTTCGGCATTAAATAAAGGAGAAGGGTACGGAAG
>JANORJ010000323.1:0-10531 GCA_031415255.1 Chitinophagaceae bacterium
CAGGCTCAAATTGCGGGAAGAGTTGATTCCAATTCATTGAACGATTATATTTAACAAAAACTTTTTCCATCTGCATACTACGGCAGCCATTAATAAGCAAATGTGTGTTTTCAAAACGTTGTTGTTGTATACAAACTTTTGCTTCTTCTGCATTATTAAATTGCAGATATGGATGTTCGGTTTTTAAAAAATCGCCACCTACTAACACTACATTTTTCCAAGGGTATTGTTGAATGAGTTTGATTATTCCTTTGTGCTCGGCAAGGCTTTCTTCACCTAATTCTGCCATGGCACCAAGCAACATCACTTTATTATCTGCATTAATTTTTGCAAAATTTTCTATCGCTAGTTTCATGCTACTTGGGTTAGCGTTGTAAGCATCAAGAATTATTTTATTCGTTCCCACTTCCATCAATTGTGAACGACTATTGGAAGGAGTGTAGTTTTCAATAGCTTCTTTAATTTTATCATCGCTTATGTTGAAATATTTTCCCACGGCTACAGCTGCCAGCACATTGGGTAAATTATAATCACCTACTAACCGGGTTTTAATGGAATAAATGGGTTCCTCATTGCTGATGCTTACTTCAAGAAACGGTTCGCTTTGAATAAGCGTACCAGTTGTTTGAGCATCATGTGTTCCGTATTTATGTATGGTTGAAATACCAGTACTCATTTCCTGCAAGTAATCATAATCCCACATTACGAATGCTGTACCGTTATTTTTTCGCAGATAATCAAATAATTCTCCCTTACCTTTTCGTACACCTTCCACACCGCCAAAACCTTCCAGGTGGGCTTTACCACAATTAGTGATTAAACCATGTGTGGGCAGAGCATATTCACAGTAGGATGCAATTTCTTGTTGGTGATTAGCACCCATTTCAATGACGGCAATTTCTGCGTCTTCTTTTATTTTTAAAATAGTAAGTGGAATACCAATATGATTATTGAGGTTTCCTTCTGTTGTGTAAGTTTTGAAGGAAGAAGAGAGTACAGCATGTATCAGTTCTTTGGTTGTTGTTTTTCCATTACTGCCAGTAACTGCTATAAAAGGTATGTTGAATTGCTGCCGGTGATGTTTGGCTAATTGCTGAAGGGTTGTCAAAACATCACCCACTAAAACTGTTTTTCCAAACACTGCATATTGTTCCTCATCTATCACTGCATAAGTAGCTCCGGCATCAATGGCTTTTTGTACAAATGTGTTGCCATTAAAATTTTCTCCTTTCAGTGCAAAAAAAATATCATCTTCTTTTACTTTTCTTGTATCGGTTTGAACAGACGGATATTGCTGATAAAGTTTATAAAGTTCTTCAATTTGCATAATGCAAAAATATGTGTTTCGTTTAGGCGGAACATTTAATAAAAAAAAACCCTCCGTTGGGAGGGTTTTCTTAATACTTTTATATAAAATTCTATTAGTCTATTTTTTTTGTCTTCTGGCTTTGTAGTGTTGACCAGTTTTACGTCCATTTCCTTCGGGGCTGCCCATGCGGTCCATAGCACAACGGAAACCAAGTGTACTTAATGCCTGGTCTTCTTCTAAGAAACGACGGGCACCAGGTGTAAGCCAATAAGCCCTATCATTCCAGCTACCACCTTTATACACTCTTGATTTATCACTTACTAAAGTAGTAACTCCATATCCATAAGTTGCTTGTGATAAAGAGTCACCATCTAGGAAGTTAATAACATTACCTCTCTGATAATTTCTGCGATTTTTGCTTTCCTCATCAGTTACAGCCGTCATTTTTACTCGGCCAACACTGTCAATTTCAGCTTCACCACTTGAATTTTTATAGATCTTCATGTATTTGTTACCACGCATTGGAGCAGGCATATCATCAAAATCAAGTGTTGATAATGGACGATACACATCCTCTACCCACTCACTTACGTTACCAGCCATATTATAAATACCAAACCCATTCGGGTAGAAAGATTTTACAGGAGCAGTGTAGAAAGCCCGGTCATTCAAACCACCGGCCACACCGGCATTGTCACCCGATCCTCTTTTAAAGTTGGCAAGAAACTGACCCTGCCAGCTACCATGACGGGTGTCACGAAGGCCATTTATATTTTGTGCCCAAGGGTAAACTTGTTTGTTAGATTGTAATTCCTCACCTCTTTTGCCTTCTTTACTGCTTGGGCGGGGGTTTTGATTAATAAGGCCATAAGCTGCATATTCCCACTCAGCTTCAAAAGGCAGACGATAATCTGGCAAAAGCACACCCGACTCCATAGAGGCAGTAGTTACTCTTGGTTCACCTTTTTTTGCTTTTATGCTACCCGGAGGAGCAGTATAAAGTCCTAACAAGTAAGATTTTGTGGTAAAATTATTTTCACCCTGCTGTGCGCCGGGTTTCAGGTTTGCTTTATTAATAAAACCTTTGTCTTTTAATGCTACTTCATTTACCCTGTCACTTCTCCACAGGCAAAAATCATGAGCTTGTCTCCAACTAACACCCACTACAGGATATTCATTGAAGCCCGGATGACGGAAATAAAATTCCACCAATGGTTCGTTATAACTCAGTTCGCTTCTCCAGCAAAGTGTATCTGGCAAAGCGGCATCTATAATTTTTTTATTGGCTTCATCAGAAGGGTCAAATACTCTAGTAAGCCAATGCAGATATTCACGGTAGTGAACGTTGGCTACTTCTGATTTATCAATGTAAAAAGAGGGAACAGATACACGGCGGGGAACATTATTCCAGTCGCCCATAACATCTTCCTCTGTTTGCCCCATGGTGTAGGTACCACCCTGAACAAACACAAGACCTGGGCCATTGCCTTGTTCTTTGGATTTGGACACCTGATAACCACCCATGTTTTTGTCATTGTAGTTCCAGCCGGTTACGTCCGACTTGTCTTGCTTTTTCTTAAACAGACCACCGTTTTTACAGGATGCCAAGAGCACCACACAGGATAGCAGGATTGTTAAGTTTCTCATTGTTTTTTGCATAAACCTTGAATTGGAATAAATTAAACGCCGGATGAGGTAAAAATATTGCACTGCATGCTGATTTTACCCATCAAATGCGAATATATATACTTTCAGGGTAAACGGATACGCAGAAATACTTTTTTTCAGGCGGAAAATCCCCTTAAACCCGTTGATTTACAGCTATAAGAAGGAGCAGCTCTTTTGTATTAATTGGATGATTTTTTACCCCCTTTTACTGACAATTGCATCGGATAAAAAAGAAGCGATTGGAAAATTAGTAGTGTATCAGTTTCAATTGTGTTTCCTCCCAAGACACAAAGAACACCAAGAAAGCTCATCTGGTTAATAAGGCTTTGCGGCCTTTGTGTTTTTGTGGGAAATTCTTTCCTTGCTTAAAACGATACACTACCCAAAAATTAGTGATTTTGTAATTCTTCCCCGCCTTTATCAATCTGATATTGAAACCAGAACTACTTTTCTTTTTTTGTCGTACATAACCGAAATAACCAACTATTGATGCGGCGCCTTTACCTTCTTGCCTTAATTTTTCTGTTTTTCTCTTTACCTGTTGGTGCCCAACATGGCGCTATTCGTGGGTATATTAATGATGCTGATTTAAAGGTTCCCATAATCGGAGCTTCTGTCAACATTGCAGGTAATAAAGGCGACAATTCCGATATGTTCGGTATGTTCAGTATTCCCGGAATCATTCCGGGTCTGTATGAAATGACGGTTTCCCATATCGGTTACAAAACGGAAATTATTAATGTGGAAGTAAAACCTGATTTGTTTTCTTCTGTAAACGTAAACTTGAAAAGAAGCAACTTGGATTTATCGGAAGTAAAAGTAAACAGCAAAAAAGGCAGCACTTTGAATACCATCGGTGCAGTGGATATAAAATTGCGTCCTGTCAATACTTCTCAGGATGTGTTGAGGATTGTACCCGGATTATTTATTGCACAACATGCAGGGGGTGGAAAGGCCGAACAAATATTTTTACGGGGATATGATATTGATCACGGCACCGACATTAGTATTTCCGTTGATGGAATGCCGGTAAATATGGTAAGCCATGCGCATGGGCAGGGTTATGCTGATTTACATTTTCTTATTCCGGAAACAGTAGAAAAAGTAAGTTTTGATAAAGGTCCTTATAATGCTGGTAAAGGAAATTTAGCAACTGCAGCCTATGTAGATTTCAGCACCAAAGATTTTCTTGAAAACAATAGTATTAAAATAGAAGCTGGTCAGTTTAATACACAACGGGCAGTTGCTCAGTTTAAAATTTTTAATAAACAAACAGAGAAGAGCAGGCAGCAGTTTTATGTGGCTTCTGAATATTCAACGACAGACGGATATTTTGAAAGTCCACAGAATTTTCATCGCTTAAATGTAATGGGAAAATACAGTGCATGGTTTGGCAATCAATCTCAACTCACTATTCTTGCTTCTACATTTGATAGTAAATGGAATGCATCAGGACAAGTGCCAGACAGGGTTGTGAAGGCTGGTATCATTGGACGTTTTGGTGCAATTGATAATATGGAAGGCGGCAATACAAGCAGAACGAATGTTACAGTGAAATACAATCATCAAAGAAAGAATGGTTGGAAAGCAACCGACCAGGTTTACTTTAGCCGTTATAAATTTAATCTCTATTCCAACTTTACATTCTTTCTCGATGATGCAGTGAATGGTGACATGATTAACCAACGGGAAGCAAGAAATATTTTTGGTTTCAGTACAACAGAATCTAAATCATATTTACTCGGTAATAAAAAAGCAACAACAGAATTTGGTGCCGGTTTTAGAATGGATGATGTTAATGATATTGAATTAGCAAAAGCACCTAACAGAATATTTAACGAAAGCATTCAAAAAGGCGATGTTAAAGAGTTCAACGGTTATTTATATGTAAACCAAGATGTGGAGTTGAGTAACAAATGGAATCTGAATGCTTCTATCCGCCACGACAATTTTAAATTTCAATATAAGGACAAATTAGCCGGAGCTACTGAATTCAGCAAACAAAAAAGAGCAATCTTTAGCCCTAAATTGAATATCAGCTATGCGCCAAATCAAAAAGTGAAATTGTACCTGAACAACGGTTTTGGTTTTCATTCCAATGATGCAAGGGTGATATTGATGAATGGTGCAGGCGAAATTTTACCAAGAGTATTTGGAACTGACCTCGGTTTAATCATCAAGCCAAATAAAAACCTGATTTTAAAAACTGCCCTATGGCATTTGTATTCCGAGCAGGAGTTTGTGTATGTAGGTGATGCAGGCGTAGTAGAGCCAAGTGGCAAAACAAGAAGAATGGGCGTGGATGTATCTGCCCGTTATCAATTTAATAAATGGTTATACGGCGATATAGATATTAATGTAACGAAGGCAAGAGCAATTGAAGAAGCAAAGGGTGAAAATTTTGTACCCTTGGCACCATCGTTTACCAGCATTGGTGGTATTACTGCAAGAGCGCCGAATGGTTTTAGTGGCTCTTTACGTTATCGTTTTATTGGTGATAGACCCGCCAATGAGGATAATTCAATTAGTGCCGATGGATATTTATTGCTGGATATGGTAGCCGCTTACCGGATTAAAAAATTTGAATTTCATATCTCTGTAGAAAATATGCTAAACCGGGAATGGAGAGAGGCACAATTTGATACCGAATCCAGATTGAAGTTTGAAGTAAACCCAATATCAGAAATTCATTACACCCCAGGTTCTCCATCATCAGTAAAAGCTGGTATTAGCTTTAATTTTTAAAAAAGCTTCCCAAACAATCTATTGTTTCTAAAAGGTCTTTTCTAAAGGCTTTTTTTATTTCCGGCAATCTGCCCATCATCGTTTTTCGTAAGTGACTGAGCTGCCTTTCCAGCTTTAAAACAAAACTAAAATAGTGATTATGCGAAAAATTCGACTCCGCCGGCTTGCAAAGCAATCTTTGTTACCGGTATTTCTTTTTCTATCACAGCTAATTTTTGCGTCCAGTCACCGGGAAGCCCCGTTAATTTCTAACGACCCACTGGCTGATAATACTGACCTGTATGCCTTCCGCAGTCCGGATGACCCTACTACGGTTACCATCATTGCAAATTATATTCCTTTTGAATTGCCCGAAGGCGGCCCTAATTATTACACTTTCGGAACCGACATTCGTTACGAAATTCATATTAAAAATAAAACGGCCACACCGGGTGATGATATTACGTACAGGTTTATTTTTTCACAGGTAAACCAAGACCCGACAACTTTTTTCAACATCCGTCTTGGTCAGCAAAATATAAAGACTAATTATGTGTGTGAGAAAAGCACAAACGGCGGCACAAGTTTTACTACGATTGTAACAAATGGTACGGTGCCACCGGCAAACATTGGCCCCCGTTCTATTAATACACCAGGCTTAGGATTAGGTGCTGCCAATTACAATGCATTAGTTCAAAGTTCTATTGCTACGGCTACTACCACGGAGAAAGTTTATTGCGGCCCTGCTGACGATCCTTTCTTTGTTGATCTCGCCGGTGCTTTTGATGTAGGTAATTTTCGTCCCGAAGGAAATACTACTAACCCAACGAAAGATGGATTGGCAAGATATAATGTACATAGCATTGCTATAAAAGTTCCAATCAATTTATTACAAAAAGATGGTAAAGATGTTTCGCAGGCACAAAACATCCTTGATGGTGATTATGTAATCGGTGTGTGGGCTTCTGCCAGCCGCCGCCAGATAAAAACACTAGGTGTTAATGGTATTCCAACTTATTCTGGTAACTGGGTGCAGGTATCAAGAATCGGTATGCCACTGACTAACGAAGCTGTTATTCCTGTTGGCAGCAAAGACAAATGGAATGCTACTACTCCTTATGCGGGTAACGATTTACAATTTGCTCCTTTCTTCAGCAATCCTGAATTGGCATTGTATATGGACGATTCACAATTTGGTAGTGCCGTTCCTTCATTAAATGATTTAAGAATACAAACCCATTCTCTCGGCACCTACGATTTTAGAAATGGCAAACCTGGTTTGTATGTATTAAAAGGCTCACCAGCATTGGCAGGTTCTGCATTGGATGATGCTGTTTTTGGAACCATACTTTTACCTAATGCGACAAGCCCCCGTGCTGTTGACCTATTACCTATTTTTTATACAGGTGTTCCTAATCTTGCTCCTTATCAATTAGCCACAGGCAAGAATAATAATGTTCTAGCAGCAGGCAAACCTTTTATCAATAATTTCTTACCAACATTAGGTGATATGCTGCGGTTGAATATGGCCGTACCTGTTACCCCAAGAACAGATCCAAAATTCAGTTCACTCGGTATTATACAAGCCGCAGTGTTAGGATTAACAGACCCTGCTTATAACGGATCTACTATGATGCAGTTTATTCCCAACATGGATGGTTTTCCTAATGGAAGAAGATTGGAAGATGATGTAACCACTATCGAGTTACAAGCAGTAGGTGGTGTGGCATTAGCCGCTATCGGTTTGTGGTATGATGATTTTAGCGGAACAGGAAGTCCTGTTACGAATAAATTAGTTCGTACTATCAGTTTCAAATCGGGTCCTACTACTAATGACACAACTTTCCGCACCTCTTTTCCGTATGTGCAAACACCGTGGAGAGGTTACGATTACACTATCAAAGCAAGGTTCTAAGCCCTGAGCTTGTCGAAGGGAACAGCATTATCTATTTAAAAATTTGAAATAACTGATTATGAAAAAAATTATAAATATCTCAACGCTTCTTTTAAGCATGGTGTTTGGCCTGCAGCATATTGCCACTGCGTCATCACATAGAGAGGCACCATTAATCTCTAACGATCCGTTGGCAGATAACACTGACCTGTATGCTTTTAAAAGCCCGACAGATGCAGAAAAAATAATTCTTATCGCTAACTATATTCCGTTTGAACATCCGGCTGGTGGTCCTAACTGGTATACATTTGGTACTAATATTCGATACGAAATACATATTGATAATAAAACATCTACCACTGGCGATGATATTATTTATCGATTTACTTTTCAGCAAACCAATGAGGATGCTACTACGTTTTTCAATATTCGTTTAGGAAAAGAAAACATCAAGACAACCTACACCTGCGAACGCAGTATGGATGGCGGAACAACTTTTGCCGTTATCAAAACAGCTGGAAAAGTTCCTCCTACAGATATTGGGCCCCGTTCTATACAATCAGCGGTTGGATTAAATTCTCCTACCTATGAAGCATTGGTGCAATCGGCCATTACAACGGCCACCACCGGTGAAAGAATTTTTTGTGGCCCTGTTGATGACCCTTTCTTTGTTGACCTTGGCGGCGCATTTGATGTAGGTGGTTTTCGTACTGCTGCACAAGGTGCAAGAGATGGGTTGGCAAAATTCAATTGCCACTCTATAGTAATTGAAGTTCCTGTTTCTACGTTGCAAAGTCAGGGTAAAACAGTGGCGCAGGCTGCTAATATATTAGATGGCAATTATGTAATTGGTGTATGGGCTTCTGCCAGTCGTCCGCAAATGACAACCCTGAGTACTACCGGTGGCGCAGCTACTGTTTCAGGAAATTGGATTCAGGTATCAAGACTCGGTATGCCATTAACCAATGAAGCAGTAATTCCAATTGGCAGTAAAGATGCTTGGAACGGAACCAATCCATACAGCGGCGATCTTAGTTTTGCTTCATTCTTTAAAAATCCAGAGTTAGCCTTATATATGGATAACTCACAATTTGGTGGTGCTGTGCCAGGGTTAGCCCCACTTCGCATTCAAACAAACTCTTTAGGTGCTTTCGATTTTAGAAATGGAAAACCAGGTTTGTTTCCGTTGAGAGGAAATCCCGCCTTGGTTGGCACTGCTCTGGCAGAACCACCTTTAGGATTTGCACATATTCTTTTGCCAGATAATGTAAGTCCAAGAGCAGTAGATATTTTACCTGCATTTTATACAGGAGTTCCAAACCTAAGGCCTTATCAATTGGCAACAGGTAAAGCTGGAAATCCATTGGCAGCAGGTAAGCCATTTATTAATAATTTTCTTCCATCTTTAAGTGATGCTCTTAGATTAAATATGGCCGTGCCAGCTACACCGAGAAACGACCCTAAATTTAGTTCTCTTGGAATAGTACAAGCGGCAGTGTTAGGATTAACCGATCCTCTTTATAATGCAAATGCGAACATGCAATTCATTCCTAATATGGATGGCTTTCCAAATGGAAGAAGATTGGAAGATGATGTAACTACAATTGAGTTACAGGCAGTTTCAGGTGTTGTATTAGCAGCTATTGGTTTATGGTATGATGATTATAATGGAACTGGCAGCCCTGTTACCCCTAACCTTGTAAATGTGTTAAGTTTCAATGCTGGTGTTACCAGAAATGATACAGCATTTAAATCAAGTTTTCCTTTTGTACAAAATCCATGGAGAGGATTTACCGGCAACAGTTATTCTGCACCTGCTAACCCAACATTGGGGTTAACGTTGCCAGAAGGTTCTTTGTTGGCTTATCCTAATCCATTCCGGACGTCTGTAACCTTTAATTATAGAATGTCGGCACCCGGCGATGTAAAAATTCAGTTCTCAAATGTATCGGGGCAAGTGGTAAAAGAAATAAGCCAGGGAAACAGACCCGCCGGATTGCATTATGTAACGGTTGATGAAGCAAGATTGGCTACAGGTATTTATTTTGCCCGACTTTTTGTAAATGGCAAAGGCTACAAAGCAGTACAGGTATTAAAAACACAATAACCAATTAAGCGGGGAGATAAAACCTGTCTCCCTGCTATTTTATTTTAACCAACTATACCAAAAAACAGAATTATGAAAAAAAATTATTTCAAACAATCAATACTGCTGCTTTTTGCAGTGCTAACAATTTCCCTGCTTAACAGCAGTTGTAAATCAAAAGCTGCGGATAAAAATAACGCTGCAACCATATCAAACGATTTTTCCATTCCACCACTTTTTGAAAGGAAAGGTGAACTGGCAAATGCAGATGAATGGCAGAAGACAAAAGACAAAGTAGCCGAGTTGAATCAAAAAATTTCTAAGCAGGCGAACGATGTAAAATCAAGATTGCAGATTGCTGTTATTTATATGTCGGAAGCAAGAATAACAGGAGAGCATCCTTATTATTACCCTGCTGCTATTAAAATTTTGGATGGAGTGCTGGCATTAGATAGTAAAAATTTTGAAGCACTTGTTTATAAGGCATCCGTAAAACTGTCGCAGCACCAGTTTAGCGAAGCCAGAGAGATAGCAGAGAGGGCACGGGCAATTAACCCAGATAACGCATATGTATATGGAGTGCTGGTGGATGCCAATGTGGAACTAGGTAACTATGAGGAAGCAGTAAAAGTGTCTGATAAAATGCAGTCAATAAAACCTTCATTGGAATCCTATTCAAGAGCATCTTATCTACGTGAAATTTATGGAGATTATCCCGGTGCTATTGAAGCGATGAAGATGGCGGTGCAGGCAGGGCTACCCGGTTCGGAACCCTATTGCTGGAGCAAAAAGACATTGGCACACCTCTACGAAAAAACAGGAAAATGGAACGAGGCTGAAAAACAATACG
>JANORJ010000324.1:0-6327 GCA_031415255.1 Chitinophagaceae bacterium
ATAGTTTTTGTCGCTACATTATGTGTTGTTACTGTAAAAATCATAGTAACACCAGTAACACTTGGGTCGGCAGAATAAGTCTCTACAACCGGCGATGGTAAATCATAATTAAATAATGCTGCATTAGTAATAGTTGCAGAAGTACTATAAGTCTCCCCGTTATTTATTGTACCACTTATATCAACTAATATCATAGCAAAAAAATCGGAACCTATTGCATTGGATCCTTGAATTACAAATGATGTTCCTGGAATTGGCGGATTTGAACCAAATTGTACATCATCGTTTTCTCCTCTGTAAATTGTAGTTGGGGCATTAGCTACGGTAAATTTCCAATGATATACCGCTAAAGGTGGATCTACCACTATTGAAAAATTACAGGGCACGGTTCCCGGCATTGGAATAACAGACGTCTGTGCCATACCAGGTGTTCCAGATCCCACAAGTGTAATAGTCGTAGGACCAAGCACTGTAAATGTGCCAGACTTGGTAAATACCATCCCATTAACAGCAGTAGTGATTATGCTATAAGGACCGATGGCAGTAACATTCACACTTATATCCACGGTATTGGATGCGTTCAATTGTGTTCCTGCTTCATAAAGGCCGTCAGGTGTAGCTGTAGAACAATCAGCAGTAAAAGCAGAAGCTCCCGTACCTATCGGTAGCGTGAAAGTGCAAGTGCTGGTACCAAAAGTTACAATAAAATTTTGTGGACCACTTGCAGTCGGCGTTCCTATGCCAAGTAGTGTAATTGTTTGACCTGCAACTCCGGTGGATGTACCAGATCCGGAGAAGCTGATACCTGCTACAGTATTTGTGCTTACACTATATGGTCCCACAGCGGCAGTAGTTATTTGCACCTGTATGGTATTTGCTGCTGTTAATGGAACATTGATGGTGTAAGTACCATTCGGTGTTACCGGTGTACATGCACCCGGCCCACCACCCAGTGTACCAGCAACAGGATCCAACACTGGTATCACAAAATTACAATTAGAGGAATTATATGTTACCGGAATAGTTATACTACCCGAGTTCGTCGGTGTTCCCGACCCAATCAAGGTAATAGTTCCGACACCGACAGCCAATGAGCCGCTACCTGTAAATGTCATTCCATTGGTAAGAGTTGTAGTAATATTATATGTACCAGCCACTGTTGTATTTACATTCAATACAACAGTATTAGTGGCATTCATTGCTCCACCTTTAACATAAGTGCCGCTCAACACAGGTGTGGTACAACTGGCAGGTGTGCCGCTTCCTGTTAATGTGAATGTTGCAGGCCCAGACCCAACGGGTAAAACAGTAATAGCAATATCACATATCGTACTGTCAAAACTCACAATGAAATTATCAACTCCACCAACAAACGGAGTTCCGTTACTTCTTAAAATTATACTGTTAGCACCCAGCGCTGTAAAAGTGCCAGTACCCCTGAAATGGTATCCATTTATCGTGTCAGTAGTAATGGTATAAATGCCGGTACGGGTTACGTTTACAGATACAGAAATTGTATTGGTAGCTGGCACCAGCGGCGTTCCTGCCACATATACTCCGTTTACCGATTTGGGAAGACAGTCGCCGGTTGCATCACTTTGCAAACTGCCTTCGGCGGGGGTATTGCCCAATTCAAAGCTCAATTCTTTTTGGCATCCTGTTACGGCTATAAAAACTAATGCCAGCCAATAAAAAAGGTGTTTTTTCATAAAAAGGGGAATTATTTAAGCCCCTAAAAATAAGACTATTTTCCTTACGTCCACTTAGCTTCGAGGATAAGAATCCACAGAAATTCAACGGTTTGGGGGCAAAACAAAAGCTTATTTTTGAGGGAAATTCAGAATATATGAAGAACGCTTATTTTTCTTTTTTATTTTTCGCCTTCGCTTCTTGTCAGGCTCAAACTGGAACAAATGCTAAAATCGACGCCGATGAATTTGAAAAAGCCATTGCTGGCAATGATATACAGGTATTGGATGTAAGAACAGCCGGGGAATTTAAAACAGGGCATATTAAAAATGCTTTGCAGGCAGATTGGACACAGAACCAGCAGTTTGTTGAAAGAGTTCAACATGTGGACAAAGACCGGCCCGTTTATATTTATTGCCTTGTCGGTGGCCGTAGTACCGCTGCTGCAGATTGGATGCGGAAGAATGGTTTTAAAAATGTAGTAGAGCTAACCGGCGGCATCAATGCCTGGAAAGCGGCCACCAAACCGTTGGAAGGAAACAGCAACGAACCACAAATGACAGTGGAGCAATACTGGGCTGGCATACCCACCAATAAAACAACATTGGTTGATTTTGGTGCCCCCTGGTGCCCGCCCTGCATAAAGATGAAACCTGTTATTGATGAACTGGAGGCTAACAAAGATTTAAACTTTCTGTTGCTAAAAGTGGATGCCGGTCTTCATACAACTGTTATGAAATCGTTGAACGTAGAACCGATACCACTTTTCATTATTTACAAAGAAGGAAAAGAAGTGTGGCGCAAGCAGGGAATAGTAAGCAAAGAAGAATTGATGGCGCAATTGAATTAAGAAAGAATTTCCCACGACTTGTCCCGGCTTTTCGGGAAAGACACAAAGGCCGCAAAGCCTTTACAATCAGGTGAACTTTCTTAGTGTTCTTAGTGCCTTTGTGGGAAACAAAGTTGAAACTAATAAACAACTGAATTAACCATTTCAGAATATTGTTTACCTTTTCGTTTATGAAAAGAAAAGCATTTCTGCAAACATCCGCAGCAGTTATTGGCAGCAGCCTTCTCCCCTCCATATCAGTTGCCGCTAATGCGAAAAAAAAAGCTATCTGCTTTGCCCATATTACAGATATACATGTAAAACCCGGCATCATTCCCGAAACAGGAATGGCAAAAGCCCTGCAGCATGTGCAGCAACTGAAACCAAAAGTTGACTTCATCATCAATGGTGGTGATTCCATTATGGATGCATTAGAAGTTGACAAACAAAAAACACAAATTCAATGGAACCTTTTTAAAAATATTTTACAAAAAGAAAATAGTCTCCCCATTTATCATACTATCGGCAATCATGATGTGTGGGGATGGTTTATGAAAGAAAATAAACCTGACAACGACAGGCTGTATGGTAAGGTGTGGGTGGTGGAAGAGTTGGCAATGAAAAACAGGTTTTACAGTTTTACCAACGGCAACTGGCATTTTATTGTGCTTGATAGTACACAGTTAAATCCCGCTGGTGGATATATTGGCAAATTAGACGACACACAGTTGGATTGGCTGCAGCAGGAATTAAAAGACGTTCCACCGGATAAATTTATCTGCATCGTTTCTCACATTCCCATTCTCTCCATTTGTGCTGGTTTATTTTTTGATAAAACAGAGGCCAACGGCGACCTTAAAATTCAGCGTAACCTGATGCACAGCGATTTTTTTATGTTGAAAAAATTGTTCGCCAACTATTCCAATATTAAAGTTTGCATAAGCGGCCATATTCATTTGCAGGATGAAGTAAACTATCTCGGCATTAAATACTATTGCAACGGTGCGGTGTCAGGTAATTGGTGGAAAGGTTCTTTTCAGGAGTTTGCTCCAGCCTATGCCGTAATAGAATTAATGGAGGATGGCAGTTCCAAAAGAACCATGATGAAATATGAGTAGAAGAGATTATTTTGTTGCCAATAAAAAATTATGAAAAAAAGTTATCTCGTTTTATTCAGCCTTGCCTTAATAAGTGTTCAATTAATTTTTGCACAGAAACCTTTTGTTGAAATACTGACGACTAACAATAAAGCCAGCCTGCGAGGATTAAGTGTGGTGAATGACAATGTGGTGTGGGTAAGCGGTAGTGGCGGCGCCGTTGGCAAATCAAGCAACGGCGGAAAGAACTGGAAATGGATGACCGTAAAAGGATTTGAAAAAACAGAGTTCCGGGATATAGAAGCATTTGATGGCAGCACCGCTATCATTATGGCCATTGACACTCCTGCTACCATTTTAAAAACAACCGACGGCGGCGATAGTTGGAAAGTGGTTTATCAAAACAATACAAAGGGAATGTTTCTGGATGCAATGGATTTTTCCGGTGAGCAATATGGAATAGTAATTGGCGACCCCATCGCTGGTAAAATATTTATTGCTGAAACATTTAATAATGGCGATACTTGGGCAGAATTAGGATTGGAAGGAAAAAGACCAGTAGCCGATTCCGGAGAAGCATTTTTTGCCGCCAGCGGTACTAATATCCGGCTGATGAATAACAAGAATTTTTATGCCGCCAGCGGCGGCCTAAAATCCAGATTGATAACAAGATTTACTGCTACCCCACTTCCTATTGTACAGGGAAAAGAAACAACAGGTGCCAATTCAATTGATGTGTATGATAACGGCAATGGAAAAGGCAGTAAACAAATGGTGATTGTTGGCGGTGATTTTAATGCAGATACTTCTTCTCTAAAAAATTGTTTTATAAGCAGTGATGGTGGCAAAACATGGAAAGCTCCCAAAGTGCCCCCGCATGGCTATCGCAGTTGTGTGGAATATTTATCCAAAGATGATTTACTCAGTTGCGGATTGACTGGTGTTGATTATTCTTATAATGGTGGAAAAAACTGGCAGTGGATAAGTAAAGAAAGTTTTCATGTTTGTCGTATTGCAAAACTGGGAACAGCCATTTACCTAGCTGGCAATAATGGGAAAATAGGTAAGATAGTTTGGAGATGATTTGGCCACTAATGAATACAGTTTAGCCACAGATTACACAGATTAACACGGATTAATACACCATTAATAAAAGAATTACACAACGCATTTTTTATAGTTTGTAAATGCTGTTTTTAGATATATTTATTAAAAAAAATTAAATGCTACATAACAGCTAATCTGTGTTAATCCGTGTAATCTGTGGCTGTATTTATTAATTATTCACTTACGAACCTTTTATTCAACAATTTATATGTTCAAAAAATTCTTTCAACGGCTCAAGTTTAAGATGATGGCCAAACAACTTCGACGCCCCAGCGGAACAATGGGTGGCAAGGTTGGTAACATGATGAACAAAGCCAACGGTTTTTTATATGACTTTACATTGGGTGTAATGCAGCCGGCCGGAAATGAATCAATTCTTGAAATTGGATTTGGCAATGGGAAATTATTTGATAAAATATTTTCCGCCGCAGAAGGTTTACAGGTAACGGGACTTGATTTTTCTGAAGCCATGTTTAACGCAGCAACAGAAAACAATAAAGCATCTATTGCCAGTGGCAAATTAACCCTCCATTTTGGCAGCAGCGATAAACTTCCCTTTGCTGACAATAGTTTTGATAAAATTTTTTGTATCAATGTTATTTATTTCTGGGATGAGCCGCAGCAACATTTGCAGGAAATGTACCGGGTGCTAAAACCGTGCGGTAGGTTTTATGCCACTGTTCGCACCAAAGAGAGTATGTTGAAAATGCCCTTTACCAAATATGGATTTTCTTTTTACGAAACTGACAACTGGAAGGCATTACTTAATAAAGCGAGTCTGACATTCATAGAAGAACGTCCGATTGATGAACCGCTTGTTGAATTTGAAGGCAGTAAAGTATCGGTACAATCAGTATGTGCAGTGGCTGAAAAGAAAATTTGAGATTGACACGCAGAAACTGGAAACAAAACCCCTTCTCTGCGTACTCCTTTCCTCTGCGTGAAAAATTTCCTCAGGGCGACTATAAATTTTTCAATATCTCCGCCACACTTGGCCGTTTCTTATAATCGGGCTCAAAAAAACGATAGGTAATTGTTGACTCCTTATCAATAATATAAATAGCCGGAACAGGAAGATACTTTCCATTACTGTCGTTGTTTTTTTCTAAATCAATTCCTGCATTGCGGTAACGGGTAATAGTATTTTCGGGTACCTCAAACTCTACTTCGTAAGCTTTCATAATCTTCAATCCTTCATCGTATACTATTGAGTACTCCGCTTTTGTTTTCTCCACCGTTTTAGAAATATTTTCCGGCTTTTCAGGCGATACTGCAATCAGCGTTGCTCCTTTATCTTTTATCAACTGAAGCGAATCCTGCAATCTTGATAATTCTTTATTGCAGTAAGGGCACCAATAACCACGATAAAATACTAGTACCACTTTTCCTTTTTTCACTAACTCTTTCAATTTTATTTCATTTCCGTTCTGATCTTTTGCTTTAAAGTCGGGAGCTTTTGAAGCAATAAATAATCCTTCGGGGGCTTCTTGTGCAGTTACCAACTGAACAGTCATTAATAAACTAACAACAACCAAGATTTTTTTCATATAAAAAATTTATAGTATAAAATATAACTAAGAATGTTAATACAAGGTCAGATAAGTG
>JANORJ010000325.1:0-3346 GCA_031415255.1 Chitinophagaceae bacterium
TGTGATGCCAACCCGCAATGGCCGCAACGCCATGCTCTTTACTACCAACGGCGTTATTAATATTGACAATAAAAAATGGGAAAGTGATTTTTCTCCCATTGATGATGGACTGGATTGTGAAGTAAGTAATTATTACAGCAAAGCTTACCTGCGCCACCTGATGAAGGCTAAAGAATTTTTGGGTTACACGGTTGCCAGTGTACATAATCTTGCTTTTTATTTATGGCTGGTAACGGAAGCTAGAAAACATATTCAACAGGGGGACTTTGCCAGTTGGAAAAATGAGATGATAGTAAGAACAAAGCAAAAGCTGTGATGTATCGCTGGTTGTATTTGTACTAATTTGTGTTAATCCGTGTAATCTGTGGCAAAACTCCTTTCACAATCCAGCAACAGTTTTTCAGTTACTTTTGCCCGACCACCGAAGCTTTAATATTGAACAACGAAATTCGGCGAAGGTGGTAACCCCGATGAAGAAAATCGACTGGTACATACTGAAGAAATTTCTTTTCACTTTTGTTTTTTGCCTGCTCATGTTTACGGTAATTGCTGTGGCCGTGGACAGCAGCGAAAAGATGGATGATTTTGTAAAGGCCAATATGGGGTTTACTCAGGCCATCCGGCAATATTATTTCGGTTTTGTACCTTATATATGGAGTCTGTTATTTCCTCTGTTTGTTTTTATTGCTGTTATTTTTTTTTCCAGCAAGATGGCGAACCGGTCAGAAATAATTGCGGTACTGGCAAGCGGCACCAGTTATAATCGTTTTTTGAGAGCTTATTTTATTGGTGGTTTATTATTGGCCACCCTCCTTTGGTTTGGCAGCCGCTATTGGATCCCCAAAGCGAATACTATCCGTAGCAATTTTCAAAGTAAGTATGTTGACCCGCACGACCCCACAAAATCCTCCACTTATGGCAGTTGCCAGAGTTGTTTTTATCTGCGCATAGATAGCAACACATTTATTGGCATCCGGGATTTTGACACCGTTAGTAAAACGGCCAGAGGATTTTTTATGGAGCGGATAAAGGGAAATAAAGTTTTGTATAATCTTCGGGCCGAATCAATGAAGTGGGATACAGCCGTTAAAAAATGGCAATTAACAAATGCGGTAGAAAGATATATTGACAGCATGGGAGAAAGGATGACACAACACACTCAATTTACTCTTGCCATCAGTCTAAAACCCGGCGAACTGCGAAAAGACTTTTACCTGAAAGACAAACTGACCACACCACAGCTGATTAGCTATATTAAACAAGAGGAACTTCGTGGTTCCGAAGGATTGAATACCTATAAAGTAGAACGATACCGGAGAACCGCAACCCCCGCAGCAGTATTACTGCTTACCATCATCGGGGCTGTTATTGCCAGCCGCAGAAGTCGCGGGGGCAGCGGTATTCACATAGCTCTGGGTATTACAATTGCCGCCATGTTTATTTTATCTGACAGGTTCTCTACTGTTTTTGCTACCAAAGGAAATTTTCCACCGTTGCTGGCTGCATGGTTGCCCAATATTGTATTTGCAGGAGTGGCGTATTTGCTTTACCGGAAGACCCCGAAATAGTTGCTGGTTGCTGGGTTCTGGTTGCTTACAGCACAAAAGCTGTTTTTGCTGGTAAGTTTCTTTTTATTTATAGAATTATCAGTAACTAATTCAAAACTTTCATACGTAATTGTTATTGAAGCAAGAGGCTTTTTCGTAATTTCAGCCATTCAAATTAATTCTTCAAAAGTGCTGCTAAATAAGGCCTCATGGGAATAATAAAAGACCGTTTTAAAGCTAAAGCTGACATAGTTTCTGTAGAAATTAAAGAATTGCTGAAAGAGCATGGTAACAAAGTAATTGGTGAAGTGCAGTTATCACAAGTGTATCAGGGAATGCGGGGAATAACTGGCCTTGTTACCGAAACTTCTTTGCTGGATGCACAGGAAGGTATCCGCTTCCGTGGTTATTCCATTCCGGAGTTGAGAGAAAAATTAGCCAAAGCCCCCGATGGTTCTGAACCATTGCCCGAAGGTTTATTTTATTTAATGCTGGTAGGAGAGTTGCCTTCAGAAGAAGATGTACATCATATCAGTTCGGTTTGGCAAAGAAGAAGCCATGTGCCAAATCATGTTTTTGCAACAATAGAAGCTTTGCCGCTGAACACCCATCCGATGACGCAGTTTGTAGTGGCAGTAATGGCCTTGCAAACAGAAAGCCAGTTTGCCAAGAAGTATGCAGCGGGCATGAACAAAAAAGATTATTGGGAAGCCGTGTTTGATGATAGCATGGATTTGATAGCAAGGCTGCCAAGAGTAGCTGCTTATATCTACCGGCGCAAATATAAATTTGGCGAACACATTCAACCAAATGGTTTATTGGATTGGGCGGGCAACCTTGCCCATATGATGGGTGTTGAAGATGAAAGTTTTAAAGAACTGATGCGATTGTATATGACGATACATGCCGACCATGAAGGTGGTAATGTATCTGCACATACTACACACTTGGTTGGTTCTGCATTAAGCGATCCTTACCTGAGTTATGCAGCTGGTATGAATGGCTTAGCAGGTCCTTTACATGGGTTAGCTAACCAGGAAGTAATAAAATGGGTGTTTGAAATGCAGGAAGAATTGAAAACGGATGCGCCAACCAAAGACCAGATAGCAGAGTATGTAAAGAAAACATTGAGTGAAGGAAAAGTGGTGCCGGGCTATGGCCATGCCGTGCTGCGCAAAACAGACCCTCGGTTTGAAGCACAGATGGCATTTGGTAAAAAACACATGCCGGATGATCCATTGGTAAATACCATCTGGAATATTTATGAAGTAGTGCCACCCATTTTACAATCCATGGCAAAAATTAAAAACCCCTGGCCAAATGTGGATGCACACAGCGGTGCTTTGTTAGTACATTATGGTATGGTAGAATATGAATTTTATACCGTACTATTTGCTGTAAGCCGTGCATTAGGTGTGTTGTCCAGTCTTTGCTGGGACAGAGCTTTAGGCTTCCCATTAGAAAGACCGAAATCCGTAACTACTGATTTAGTGAAGCAGTGGTTGGATGGGAAGGATAATATTTGGGGTGATTAAGCTTCTAATTAGTAACCTGCCTGTCGGCAGACAGGTTAAGAATTAATAATTAAGCTCCTGCACTTTGTGTGGGAGCTTTTTTGTAAGGAGAATTGTTTGGAATTATTGGTTCGATTTGGTTCGAAAATAGCTGAAGCATAGCTGAAACTTTTATTCAATGAAAAATAGTGCACTATAAAAGATTCATTTTCAATATTTTATTTAGTTATCACCTTAGCCTGTTCTTTATTACTTTTTGGGCAATGATTTATGCCTGTTAAGACC
>JANORJ010000326.1:0-1705 GCA_031415255.1 Chitinophagaceae bacterium
ATACAGTTGTTTGCGGATAATTTTTCACGAGGCTGTTCAGCAAATAATCCATGCCACCGTTGATAATTAAGGAGACCAATAAAATAAATCCCATTGTAATGATCATGGAAAAAGAAAGCAGGCGGTTAAAAACCAATTTTAAAATTCCAAACCCCTTTTTAGGTTTTGCTTTCAGCCGCCAAATATGATTAATAGAATCTTGTATCTCATTAAACACACTGGTAGCCCCGAAAATGAGAGCAACAAGCCCAATGACGGTGGCAAGATTGCTTTCTGAACTAAAGGTCGCATTCCGAATGGCGTCCTGTATGTCGAGAGCGGCGGAATGCCCTACAAACCCCTCAATCTGGTGATAAATGGCTCCTTCCACTACCTCACGGCCAAAGAAAAGATCGCTGATCCATATAATAATTATGAGCAGTCCGGGCAGTGAGAAAATGGTAAAGAAAGCCAATGCTGCACTCAATTGTAAAATATTGAGTGAGACAAAATCGGCGAAGGAATGCTTCGTTATTTTCCAGACATCTTTGATTGACATAATTACTTTTGGGGGTTAAAAATTATGCCAAAGAAATTAACAGGAGTTCAAGTTCCTGTTATCCAATTAGTTTACTTCTTATACTTTTTTGGTGTGCTGTTTATTTTTAAGATATTCTCCAACGGGGTCAAGGTCACCCAAAGGAAGTCCCATACTAAGTTTTATCTGTCTTAAAGCTTCCCGCATTTGTTCTATATCCTGAATAGTTTGATAAAGCCTTTGTTCAATTGGCTTTTGTACCCAAAGCTTCAAGTGCAAATCTGTTATATGTTTGGGGGTATCAGTCATTTTTCAATAAATCAAAGGTATTTAATTTTAGTTTTTTTACCCAACCCCAAATATAAGGCCAGTCCAAATGTTCCAATTTTGACAACTGAACAATATCGCTTGACTGTTGTGCACTCTGCAAGTCTTGTATCCAGCGTAGTTTTGATATTAGCAAGTTTTCAGGAGAAATAATAAATACATTAAAATCTAAAAACCTGGCTGACTGCTTTTTTTCAAATTTCACTTGTTCAAATCCATCATCCTGCAGAATGATAAAATCAGCCTTATAATTACTTCTATGGTCAATAATATTAAACATCCCTTTATTATGTATTGCTTCTCTCATTGCATCTTCATCACAATAGTATCCTTCTTTGAAATACTCTTTCAGGATTAAAACATCTGATGGTTTTAGGTGAACTATAAAGTCAAAATCCCTTGTGTACCTTGGACCTGTGTAAATACTAATCGCCATTCCTCCTGAAAGCATATATGGTATCTGGTACTTATCAAAAAACTGAATCAATATCCTTAGAAATTCAAACATACAGTAATATAGTTTTATTTCAACTTATCATTATTCTTATGCCTTTCCCCATCTCTCAAACTCTTCTTCTCAAAATTTTTCTCCAACGCTGCTGTTAAGTCAACACCGGTTTGATTGGCCAAACAAATCAACACCCACAGCACATCAGCCATTTCATCGGCCATATCTTTATTCTTATCGCTTTCTTTAAATGATTGGTCGCCATACTTGCGGGCCAAGATGCTGGCTAACTCACCTACCTCTTCAGTTAGAATGGCCATATTGGTCAGCTCACTAAAGTAGCGGACTCCCACTGTTTTTATCCATCCATCTACATTTTGCTGGGCTTGTTGCAATGTCATAACAAATATTTT
>JANORJ010000327.1:0-3745 GCA_031415255.1 Chitinophagaceae bacterium
GAAACATTTACACTCGAAGTTGACATGGTGATTAAAGCAGCTGGTCAGGTTCCTTTCGAAAAGCTAGTAAAGAAATATAAACTGGATAATAAAAACGGAAAGCTGGTTATTGATAAAAATTGCGCCACTAATATCAAAGCAGTATTTGCCGGTGGTGATGCAGTGAATGGTGGAAAAGAAGTAGTGGATGCGGTGCAGGCTGGGAAAGATGGGGCAAAAGCAATCATTGATTATATCAAAAATACATGAACCACAGAGACACGGAAACACAAAGTGTCACTGAGCTTTGTGTTTCTTAGTGTCTTTGTGCCTCCGTGGTTCAAAAATGAGACTTCGAAAAACTGAATAGAATTACAGAACGATGAAGAGTAAGTTTTTTTCTTTCTTTCATTGAAAGAAAGAAAAAGCCCAATCCTTCAGATTGCAACAGACGATGATAGTAGTAATGCAGTTGGGCAAATAAAAATTTATAAAGACAGTAATGTCAGAACAACATATCAAATTACCGGAAGGCTCAATTGAGAAAACGACCACAACGCTAAACCTGGGGCCTACCCATCCGGCTACGCATGGTGTAATGCAAAATATCCTGGAACTGGACGGAGAAAGAATTGTTTCTACCGAACAAACCATCGGGTACATACACCGGGCATTTGAAAAGATTGCTGAACGCAGACCCTTATACCAGATTACAACTTTGACTGACAGGTTGAATTACTGCTCTTCTCCGATTAATAATATGGGCTGGCATTTGACCTGCGAAAAATTACTGGGAGTGAAAACGCCGAAGAGGGTTGACTATCTCCGGGTCATCATCATGGAGCTATCAAGAATTTCTGACCATTTGATTTGTAATTCTATTGTTGGTGTGGATGCAGGTGCATATACCGGCTTTCTTTATGTGATGCAATACCGGGAATTGATTTATGAAATCTATGAAGAAGTTTGTGGAGCAAGGTTGACAACGAACATGGGTCGCATTGGCGGCTTTGAAAGAAACTTCAATAACATTGCTTTTGAAAAAATAGAAAAGTTCCTGAAAGAATATCCCAAAGTGCTGAAAGAATTTGAAAATCTGTTTCAGCGCAACAGAATTTTCATGGACAGAACAAAAGGCACTGGTGCTATTAGTGCAGACAGGGCATTGAACTATGGTTTTACGGGTCCTAATCTTCGTGCAGCCGGAGTAGATTATGATGTAAGAGTGCATACGCCTTATAGTTCTTACGAAGATTTTCAATTTAATATACCCGTGGGAACAACTGGTGATAACTATGACCGCTGGTTAGTGCGGGGAAAAGAAATGTGGGAGAGCTTAAGTATTATTGAACAGGCTTATCAAAAAGTGCAGGAGTTTAAAGGAACAGATGCCGAAGTATTTCATGCGGATGTGCCGGAATATTATTTACCAGAGAAAGCTGATGTATATACTAAAATGGAAGCCTTGATTTACCATTTTAAAATTGTAATGGGAGAAACGGAAATTCCGGCTGGTGAAGTGTACCAGGCAGTGGAAGGTGGAAATGGGGAATTAGGATTTTATTTAATCAGCGATGGCGGAAGAACGCCGTACCGTTTGCATTTCCGCAGGCCTTGTTTTATTTATTACCAGGCTTTTGAGGAATTAACGAAAGGGGCGATGCTGAGTGATGCGATAATGACGATGAGTAGTTTGAATTTAATTGCGGGAGAATTAGATGCTTAACGAGATGTCACCCTGAGTTTATCGAAGGGTGATTCAATAGAATAAAAATGAGTGTGACATTTTCAGATAAATCATTACAGGAAGTGCAACGGATAATTAATTTTTATCCGGAAGGGAAACAGAAGAGTGCTGTTATTCCTGTGCTGCATTTAGCACAGCAGGAATTTGGCGGCTGGCTGAGTTCAGAGACAATGGACTATGTAGCTTCTTTACTGCAACTGGAACCTATCGAAGTATATGAAGTAGCAACTTTCTACAGCATGTACAACTTGAAACCGGTTGGTAAGTTCCTATTTGAAGTTTGCCAAACAGGGCCTTGTATGATTAACGGAAGCGATGATATTGTAAAACACATTGACGAGAAATTAGGCATCAAACCCGGCGAGACAAGTGCTGATGGATTATTTACGTTGAAAACGGTGGAATGTTTGGGAGCTTGTGGTTATGCCCCGATGATGCAAATGGGGAAAAATTATCGGGAGCATTTAACAAAAGAAAAGGTGGATGAAATAATTAATGAGTGTAGGAATAATGCAGCAGCTAAAAACTAAGCATGAAAAAATTATTAATAATAGTTCTTTTATTAAATGTAGTTTTTGCAAATGCACAGACAGATGAAGAGAAGTTGACTTTAACGTTAAAAGAGTTTCACCAGTCGTTGGTAAAGAAGAACACCGTCTCTATTAACCAGCAAACAGATAAAGCATTGAGCTATGGACATAGCAACGGCTGGGTAGAAACAAAAACAGAGATGATAAAAAATCTGGAAACAGGTTATACCAGTTATAAAAGTATAAATGAAGATAGCCTGCAGGTAACGATAAATGGAAATGTGGCACATGCAAGGTTTGTTGGCGATTACGAAGTTTCATTGAATGGAGGAAATGGAGTTGTCTATCATCTGAAAGTGCTGGAAGTATGGGTGAAGAAAGGAAAGAGATGGTTGTTGTTTGCAAGGCAGGCGGTGAAAGGATAAGCCCCCAACCCGTAATGGGGAGTTAGGAAAAAGTATTAAAGAATAGGAAAATTTATTATACTCAAGATTTTAAAATCCCCCTTTAGGGGATAGGGGCATATGGGAAGAAAACTATTATTAGACAAAGCTCACATTGAAAACATCAGACTCTATGATGTGTACCGCCGTGAAGGTGGTTATCGTAGTGTGGAGAAGGCATTGAAGACAATGACACCTGATGCCGTAACAGATGAGGTGAAGAAAAGCGGATTGAGAGGCAGAGGTGGCGCAGGATTCCCTACAGGAATGAAATGGGGTTTTTTAGCAAAACCGGAAGGAGTACCAAGATATTTGGTGGTGAATGCAGATGAAAGTGAACCCGGAACATTTAAGGATAGATATTTAATGGAATTCATTCCGCATTTGTTGATAGAAGGAATGATTACATCTTCTTTTGCATTAGGTGCAAAACGTTCCTACATCTACATCCGTGGTGAATATTCATGGATAGTTGATATTCTGGAACAGGCAATACAAGAAGCAAAAAATAATGGATGGTTGGGTAAAAATATTTTAGGTACAGGCTACGATTTGGAAATTTATGTGCAACGTGGCGCCGGTGCTTATATCTGTGGTGAAGAAACGGCTTTGTTGGAATCATTGGAAGGTAAAAGAGGTAATCCAAGGATTAAACCACCGTTTCCTGCTGTAAAAGGTTTGTGGGATTGCCCAACGGTGGTAAATAATGTGGAAACAATTGCTGCTGTTGTTCCTATTATTAATGAAGGCGGAGAAGAATATGCAAAAATTGGTATTGGAAAATCAACAGGTACGAAATTGATTTCTGCCTGTGGCAATATCAAGAAACAAGGTGTGTATGAAATTGATATGGCGGTTTCAGTAGAAGAGTTTATTTACAGCGATGAATATTGTGGTGGTATTCCCAACGGAAGAAAATTAAAAGCTTGTATTCCCGGTGGTTCATCAGTTCCGATTTTACCTGCAAATTTATTATTGACGACAGCAAAAGGTGAAAAAAGAATGATGACCTATGAAAGTTTGGCTGATGGTGGTTTTGCAACAGG
>JANORJ010000328.1:0-1721 GCA_031415255.1 Chitinophagaceae bacterium
TTTTCAATTCGTTTTACCAACGCCACTTTTGCATGCACTTTTAAACCGGGTATGCTGTTAATGATTTTAATACCAGCTGCCTTCATTTTCTTACTCCACTTCAAATTATTGGCTTCATCAAATCTTGCTTTCAATTCCACAAACACTGTTACTTTCTTACCATTTCTTGCAGCACTAATCAAGGCATTTACAATATGCGAATCTGCTGCTACCCGGTATAGGGTAACATAAATCTCTTTTACGGTTGGGTCAATGGCTGCTTCATTAAAAAAACGAAGAATGTAATTGTAAGAATGATATGGCAGATGAAGCAACTTTTCATTTTCAGTAATACTCTGAAAAATGGAACGATGATTATCAAAACCCGGATGTGGTACTGATGGCCAGTTAGGATGTGTTAATTTTCCTTTAGCAGGATTGGGCAAACTGCCAAGGTCTTTTAGATTGTGATAACGTCCGCCTTCCACCATTTCTTCATTGCGCAGCAAAAGATATTTCTGTACAAAATCTTTTACTATTTCAGGCATTGATTGATCATATAGCAACCGGGTGGCATGCCCCACTTCCCTTTTTTCCAATTGCTTTTCAATTTTTTCGGCAAGATCACCAATAAATTCATCTCCAATACTCATCTCCGCATCACGGGTTAGCTTTATGCTCCAGGCACCATTAATATTGAAGCCAGGAAATACTTCCTGCACATTTTCCCTAATCACATCATCAAGAAAAAGAATATAATTATCATCCCCCAGCATCGGCAGCTCAGAAAAACGTGGAAGGTTGGCTGATGGAATATTGAGCAAGGCATAAGTGTGAGTGCCAGACTGATCTTCCGCTTCCATATCCACAATAAAATACAGGGCATTGTTATCTAAAAAGACATCAGCCTGATTGTCTTTTCGTAAAATAATTGGCTGAAGAAAAGACAAGACTTTTGATAAAAAATATTCTCTTACTGTTTCTTTATGCTCGCCGCGGATAGGATCATCATAGTATAACCATATATGATTTTCTGCCAGCTCCACTAATATTTGCTTTTTTAGTATGCTTCCAAATTCTTCTAATTGCTGGTGTACGGTGGTTTGCACCTGCTGCACCAGATCCTTGGGGTATTCCTCTTCAATCGATATTTTTTTACCTTCTATACTGGTAAATGCAAAAATAGAAGGCATCCGCACCCGTAAAAATTCATCCATTTTGGAGTAAAAAATGTATAATAATTAAATGCGACTGTAGAGCGGAACAGTTTTGTCCGCTGCCTCCATTAATACCCGATGGTTGAAGCTAAGCCAGCTAAGGTCACGGTTTAAAAAAACGTACTTGTTATTATCTGCCATAGAAAGGTTTATTCGAATGAAGATAATGGTTTTTTTACAGGAGACAAATACCGGGAAACAGGAAAATTTAAACCCTTATTTTGGCAACTATTTTTCTGCCAGTTTGGGTGGGGCTACTGTACAATAAGCACCCGTAAGTGCATCCTTAAACATCGCCTTTTTTACTTTCTTAAAATTGACTACTGTGAAACCCATCCGGCTCCAACGACCAGGTACAGGATAAATAACGGTTTTATCAAAAGCACAAAATACTGACTGGTCATGCAAGGTTAATTTCAAACTCACTGTCATATCTTTTCTGAAAGTGTAGCAAATATTTTCTTTTTTACCCGGAAAGCCCGACGTTCAAAATGAGGATGCTCATCTGTTTCAGAAAAAGATAAC
>JANORJ010000329.1:0-1531 GCA_031415255.1 Chitinophagaceae bacterium
CAAAATATGATTACTAAACTCCGGCTTGAAAAATTATTAGAATGAGTCAGCTTACTACACATTTGCTTGATACTTCAAACGGCAAACCTGCCGAAGGGGTTACAATTATTTTATACCAACAGCATAAAGAAGAGTGGAAACAACTTACTGTTGGTGTAACCAATGCCGACGGCCGCATTCCTGATCTTTTACAAAAAGATATAGTATTAGAGTCGGGGGTTTATAAAATAAAATTTGAGACAAAGGAATATTTTGACACACAGGGTGTTCCGACTTTTTATCCGTTTGTTGAAATTACTTTTACGATAACAAATAGCGAACACTATCATGTGCCGTTGTTATTAAACCCTTTTGGATTTTCTACTTACAGGGGTTCCTGACAATTATAAACTCTCCAAACACCCCTTTAGGGGATGGGGGCAACTTTATTTACTATGAATTTTTCCATCGCAGCCATCGAAAAAGAAATACTCCTCAATTCTTTACAAACAGCGAATCTTAAATTTCAGCAAATCTATCCGGGAGATAAACCAGACAGGCAAGCAGTGCATACCGTATATGGCGGTGCTAATCTTTTTAAATCAGACACCTGTATTAAAATGGGTGAAATAGCATTGAAAAGTTTACAAACCTATTCACCCGACTTCATCACATTAGCCAAAGTGCTGAAGTTTGAAGGTTGCGACAAACTACCCGATGATAAAAAGAAAGCCGATAAACTGATTAAGAAATTAAATAAGATGGACGAAGCAGAAAGAAAGCAACATCCTGCCTGGCTTTCTTATACAGTGTACAATAAAATTGTACAAAAACTACAAACAGAAGCAGTAGAAGATTTTCGTATTGATTTTGAAGATGGCTTTGGTAACCGTCCCGATGAAGAAGAAGATGCAACAGCGGTGAATGCGGCGAACGAACTGGCAATAGGGATGAATGAAAAAACTATTTCTCCTTTTATTGGTATACGAATAAAACCTTTCACCGAAGATTTAAAAAGCCGTGGCGTACGAACCATGGATATTTTCTTAACTACATTGTTAGAAAAAACCAACGGCAAACTTCCCGATAATTTAATTGTGATGTTGCCGAAAGTAACCATACCGGAACAAGTTTCTACCATGGTTCGTTTATTAGAAATTATTGAACGGAAAAATAACCTGGCTCCCGGCACATTGAAGATGGAAACAATGGTGGAAGCCACACAAATCATTATGGATGATGAAGGAAGAAATCCATTAATGAAAATTATAAGAGCCGGAGAAGGAAGATTAATCGCTGCACATTTTGGCACTTATGATTATACCGCTTCCTGCGGCATCACCGCTAAGTACCAAACTATGGCTCATCCTGTTTGCGACTTTGCCCATCACATGACGAAAGTGGCTTTAGGCGGTACCGGAATATTTTTATCAGATGGTGCTACGAATATTATGCCGGTTGCTCCGCATCGTGGTGATAAACTAACCGCAAAACAAGTAAAAGATAATCATCAATCCGTTCATAATGCATGGCGAATTGGTTATAATCATTC
>JANORJ010000330.1:0-1995 GCA_031415255.1 Chitinophagaceae bacterium
AACAAAAGAAATAAGAATATATGGAATGGACGGCGATGATAAGTTTGTAGTGCATGGCAATAATGATAAAACTAAAATAAGATTGATTGGTGGCGGCGGTACTGATGCGTTTGAAAATCCTGATTCGAAACAAAGGAGTACACTTTTGTATGACAGAGCAGATGGAGGTAATACTGTAACCGGTGGCTTTACCAATAAGATGTCTAATGATAGTACTGTTAATTCTTTTGACAGATTAGGATACAAGTATCCATTTCAGTCAATTTTTGTTACCCTCGGTTTCAATCCTGACGACGGTGTGTTTTTTGGGCCAACTTTTAAATACATCCGTCACGGTTTTCGTAAAACGCCATATAAATCATTGCACCAGTTTAAAGCCCTTTATGCTTTTTCAACTAAGGCGGTTAATGTAAAATATAACAATGAATTTATCGGTGTAATAGGTAAGAAGACTGACCTGTTAACGGATATCGAATACAAAGGCCCTAATAATACTACCAATTTCTTTGGGTATGGAGTTACCAGTATCTACGATAAAACAAAGATTGGCAAGTTTAGATTTTACAGAATCCGGTATGACCTAGGTGACATTTCGCTTCAATTACGTCACCGCTTCAGCGAAAAAGTAATGATAAGCTTTGGCCCTACCTTCCAGTTTTATTCATTAGACTCTAACGACGTATTGAACAAAGTAAGAAACGTAGTGAAGAATACAGTGCCGGCTGGTCTTAATCCGCTTACCATTTTTGACAAGCAATCCTATTTTGGTGCAAGGATTTCACTGGTAATAGATACAAGAGATAATAAAGTGCTGCCTGCAAAAGGTATTAACTGGATAAGTAGCTTTAAATACTTAAATGGATTGAATAGCGATAGTTATGATGGTGTAACACAACTGAATTCTGATTTTTCTTTTTATGTGAACCTTGTAAAAGACCGTCTTACTTTTGCCAACCGCATCGGTGGTGGCATTACCATGGGTGATGGGTTTGAATTTTTCCATGCACAATACCTCGGCTCCGATGATAACCTGAGAGGTTATCGTAAAGAAAGATTTGCCGGTAAATCTAAATTTTACAACCAGGCAGAACTCCGGTGGAGGCTTGCTAATTTTAAAACCTATCTTTTCCCTGCGGCATTCGGCATTGTGGCCTTCTTTGATGCAGGAAGGGTGTGGAAGGATGAAGACACTGACAAAAAGATGTTTACCGGTTATGGTGGTGGTATCTGGTTCTCCCCATTGCGTCGTTTGTTAGTTACTTTATCTTATGCGGTGTCTAAAGAAGATAAAATACCGTTGGTAAGTTTGGGATGGAGGTTCTGATACTATCTGCAGTATAAATAAATAACAAAGCCAGTTCGAAAGAGCTGGCTTTGTTATTTATAAAACCCCGATGAAATTATTTTTCGTTTTCTTCCGTTGTTTTTGTTCCGGAAGAAAGCATCACGCCGTTGATGTGTGTTGTGTGTTGGCTTGTGTGGGTGAGCAAGACACCAGCAACCGAACTATAGTAAACTCATTTACCCAACAACTGCTCCGACGTAGTATTCGACAACTCCAACTTCTTTTCGGCAACTGGCAGGTCATCAAAATTTACCTCTACCCGCAGGGCTTTCATACCTACCACACCTTGTAGTTCTTCCAGGTCGTGTTGTTCTATACCGGGCTTCAGCAAGCCTTTGTTTTGTAAAAACTCAATGTACTCCGTGTATTCCACTGCATCTTTTCCTTTCGAATACACAATAGCAATTTTGCCGGGCTGGGTAAGGCGTTCATTGGTGCCTTTTATATGGGCTTTGTCAATCCGTTTTTTTACAATTTCGTAGCGGATATTATATGCACCATCCACATCAAATTTTCTTTCTTCGGTGCGGAAAAGTATGGAGAGTGTTTGCCCATGCGATAATATTAATTGTGTAGTGCGCAGCGGATGGCTCAATTCTTTTTCCAATGCATGGGTTATCCTTGCTGCTTTGGTCAATACAGTCAGTTCC
>JANORJ010000331.1:0-1824 GCA_031415255.1 Chitinophagaceae bacterium
GCAATCATTTACCATTGACACCAGTAAAATATTTTATCAAACAAAAGTAATGGCTACTGGTAAAAAGGTAGCCGGCTATAAAAAAATATTGTTGCTGCTGGATGATCCAACAATAGCCCAAAATCCTGATGGCGTTTACGAAATATATGTTTGCCCGGAAAAATGTGAAGTAAATATTCTATCATCATCACATCCGGGTTTTGTAAATGTAGTAGATCTGTATGCACTTACTGTTAGTGATCCGCCGGATTATCTTTTGGTTGATATTACCAGAAAAACAAGTGAGTGGATAAAAGTTGGTCAGCCATTTCCATCAATTTATATTACTGTATTATTCAGGGGAAATAGATTGCCAGAAAACATAGAATCCAAACAGGCTGGGCAGATGGTTGTTGCCGGAATGAGGGTGGTGCAGAAAAAATAATAAACAGAGCCTGATCTTTTAATTCATAAAAGAATATATTTTATGGGACTGCAAAATTACTCGTTGATAAAGTTATCTCTTCCCGTCACACAGGAAGATTTACCTTTAACGCCATCATGAATTTATTTACTGACAATTCTGTTATCATCATTACTTGTCCTAAACGCCTTAGCCCTTACCTAGAACAGGAGGTAAAGGAATTAGGATTTGAAATTGAGGAAACATTTATCACCGGTGTAAGGCTCTCTGGCACTATTAACGACTGTATAAAATTAAACTTGAACCTTCGTTGTGCCAGTCAGGTGTTATACAGCCTTCAGCAATTTGAGGCCGAAAATGCAGATGCTATTTATAAAAATCTTGTTGAGTATCCCTGGGAAAATATTTTACCCGACCCTGGTTATTTTTCCATTACTAGCAATGTAAATAATCCCACAATTAATAACAGCATGTTTGCCAACCTGCGGGTAAAAGATGCAATTGTTGACAGGCTGCGGGATAAAAGAGGAACCAGACCATCAACAGGTTCGGAACTAACAGGTGCCGTTATTAACCTGTTCTGGAAAAATGAAAACGCAGAAATATTTATTGATACCACAGGTGATTCATTAGGAAGGCATGGCTATAGAAAAATTCCGGGTCAGGCACCTATGCTGGAAGCGTTGGCGGCCGCAACGGTGTTAGCTACAAAATGGGATAGACAATCACCATTTATAAATCCGATGTGTGGATCCGGTACTATTGCTATTGAAGCAGTGATGATTGCTACCAACAGACGGCCGGGATTATTTCGTACCAACTATGCCTTTATGCACCTGCAGGGATACGATGAAACCATTTATTTAAAGGAAGATGCTTTATTGGAGAAACAGATTATTGATGTTCCGGGTCTTCGTATCATCGCTACTGATTATAGTGAAAGAGCTATTGACAATGCAAAGAAAAATGCCATTGCAGCAGGTGTTGCCAGCCTTATTGATTTTGCTGTTTGTGATTTTGCTGCCACTGAAATACCTCCTGATGTTCCCGGTATTTTTTATGTGAACCCGGAGTATGGAGAACGATTAGGCGATGTGAAACAATTAGAAGAAACCTATAGCAGGATTGGTGATTTTATGAAACAAAAATGTGGCGGTTATTTCGGCTATGTATTTACCGGCAACCTGGAGTTAGCTAAAAAGATAGGACTGAAAGCCAAAAGAAGAATTGAATTTTATACAAGTACCATTGACTGCCGCCTGCTGGAATATGAATTATACAGTGGCACCAGAGAAATACAAAAAGAAAATAAGGAACAACAATAATCACCAATTACTTTATCTGATGGAAATAGCAGCATTGCAGAAAATAGTTAAAGACAGGTATTTTGCTACCGACAATGCACGGGGCATATACCATAC
>JANORJ010000332.1:0-2259 GCA_031415255.1 Chitinophagaceae bacterium
AATCACTCAATCAGAGGTTGAGACAGGCATTGGCACACTTAATTGGGATAACGAATATGATAGAGATGAATGTATTTTTTTAGAAAATTGCGACGAAAAAGAATTGAAAATAATTTTACGAAGCCGGGAGTATGACAGGCTTGAAGTTATTCAGGAGTATTTTGACCAGCACACCACCGAAAAAATTGATTGGGCAAAAGTAAATGAAGATAAATACAGCGACTTGATAGATGAATATTTTGGAAGTCCAAATTTCAACCCAGAAGATTATTACACCGAACAAATAGCCGATTGACGGAGAAATTTATAACCCGAAAACATTTGTAAGATGACAATGCCACTTCTTCAAAACCAAAGACGGTATATAGTTTATTACGATTGCCCGGACTTAGGTAAGACCCGGACATATTCTGTCTGGGCTGTAACCGCATCAGTGGCGATAGCCCGGACGATTGGCTTTATAGAAGATGAGAGGCATCACCGTCCCGATGAAATATACTACCTGATACCTAGGGTGAAGCGGTTCGGTAAAGCAGATTATGACATCATTTAAAAACAAATCAATTATGAAAAAAGCATTTCTAATTACCTTTTCAAAAACTGTTAGAGTTATTTGTGAAGGAGATGAACCAAGCGAAGAAGAATTGATGAACGCCTGTATTGAGGCACAAGAAACAATGCCGGAAGCTGGAATTTATTCTTGTATGGATAAATGTGTTGAAGATACCGAAAACCCCTACGACCCTTCTTGGGATGAATGAGTAAATTAAACCCTTAATATATGAGTACAAAAACAAAATCACCCCCCGCAAAAAATGCTGGAGAAGTCTTAGGACTATTAAAGTTGCCAAAATCGCAAAGTACGACAGGGTATGCAGCGAAATTGGCAAAGCTGTTATCGTTCCTGTATGCTACCGCTGACATACGAGATGGTGCTGCAATAGTAGAAAGCGACATCTCTATTGACACTGATGGAACAGTAGTTTCATTCCAACGGGTACGGTCTGATTATATCGGACGCTTAATGAGTTCTGTCAGGTTCCATGAAGAAGAAAGAAACAACCTGAGAAACAAAATGAGTAGCCTTTACCATGAAATGTCTGAGTATGGTAAAATCATTCGTAGCAAAGCAAAGGTTAATACCGATGAGAAAAAAGAGAAGGCACAGAAAAAAGTAGATGAGTTAAGCGTATTAAAAGAAGAAGTGCGAACCGAACTAAATGAATTGGATCAAATAGTTGAAAGTTTAAAAGCAGCAAAGCAAAAGGAATTTGAAGCAACCGATTTTCCTATTAAAACAATGCGGGAAAAATTAGAATTGCTTACCGGCTGCAAAATAAAAATTGTTTTGGAAACCGGCAGCTATACCTTCCCAGTTCCGATTGACAACGGCTTTTATCGGGAGGTATGCTTGGCACTTGGATTCCCAGTTGTTGCATTGGAGAAGCCAAAAATAGTGAGAGAATTTACCTTTCCGGCAGAGGTATTGGCTGCAATAAAAACGGCGGTAAAGTTTGTTTCCAATGATGATCTACGGCCATCTATGACGGCAGTAGCACTGGAGATACACAAAAACAAATTGACTGTGGTGGCTACCGATGCCCACAGGTTGTTTAAAAGCAGGCCATTCAAGGTTGCTGGGCCAGCCGGGACTTATGACTACCTTATCCCATCCGGTGCAGTGAGGAGGCTGCCAAAGGCTGTGAAAGAAGATTTCACCTTATCAGAACTAACCGGGCTCAAAGTAGAGATGCTGGGTAGCACCATTGACCTGATTGATGCCAAGTTCCCAAACTGGAAAGTAGTGATGCCAACCGACTATGAAGGGTTGGTAAGGTTTGACCGGACGGCCATGATTGACAAAGTAAAAGAAGTGGCTGTATATTCCAATAAGTCAACCTCCGAAGTCAACTTTCATTTTAATGGTCTGATAGAAATGTCTGCTCAGGATGTGGACTTCTCATTTGAATCCAACGCAAGGATGACTTACAAAGAAAAAACAATGCACGACTTAACCATTGCTTTCAATGGAAAGTTTATGGCAGAAGCATTAGCCGCTTTCAAAACAGAAGATGTAACTTTCCAAGCCGCCACACCAACTAAAGCTGCCCTGATTTCAGATGGTGCCGATATTGTTTTGTTGATGCCACTTATGATTTTTAATTAAAAAAAATATGAAGACAATAGATTTCGCCTCTTTCAGTGATGTAAAACAAACAGATGCCATCTTCTTTGTAAAACCGGAGCATTGCAAAGTGT
>JANORJ010000333.1:0-5140 GCA_031415255.1 Chitinophagaceae bacterium
ACGGGGTGGACAACAGCGACATTGACTCATCCAAGCTCTACACTCAGCCAAAAGACGTAGCTTACGCATACGAAGAATTATCCAAAATCTCTCCAAACTTCACTATTGCTGCTAGCTTTGGTAATGTCCATGGTGTGTATAAACCAGGTAATGTAGAATTACGTCCAGAGATATTAAATAATAGCCAGGTTTATATTCAGAAAGAATTTGGCACCGGCCCTAAACCTGTTTATTTTGTATTTCACGGTGGTAGCGGATCACCACAGCACCAAATAAGAGAAGCAATTGGTTATGGTGCCATTAAAATGAATATTGATACTGACCTGCAATGGGCTTTCTGGGAGGGCATATTGGAAAATTATAAAAAGAACGAAGCTTACTTACAAGGGCAGCTTGGCAACCCCGATGGAGATGACAAGCCCAATAAAAAACACTACGACCCAAGAGTGTGGCTGCGCAAAGGTGAAGAAACATTCAGCAAACGCCTAGAAGTGGCTTTTGAAGATTTAAACTGTATTAACCGCAACTCATAATAAGGGTAAGCAATACTCTGCAATAGTTAGTAAAGGCTGCATATGCAGCTTTTTTTGTTGTCAAAAACTTTTAACCGTTTTCGTATAGCCGCTCTTACAATTAACAGGCCAAATGCTTTATTTTTGATTATGCTCAAAAAACATTCCATTATAGTAGACAAATTTCCAATCGAATCAGAAGACTTATTTCAGCCCTATAACTTAGGTGCAAAACCTTTTTTAAAATGGGCTGGCGGAAAGGGACAATTACTTCAAAAATTTCAGAACTTATACCCGCAAGAGTTAAAAAATAAGAAAATCAAGAACTACTATGAACCATTTGTAGGTAGTGGTGCCGTATTTTTTGACATAGCTCAAAATTTTGAAATTGAAAACGCATACTTGTACGACATCAACGATGAATTAATCCTGACCTACAAAGTCATTCAGCAAGATGTTTCAAAACTTATTGATTTTTTAAACAGGTATCAGAAAACGTATTTGAAACTTGACAAAAAGCATCGAGACGAATATTTTTATGAGCAAAGAATTAATTATAATTTTCAACGCTTCAATCTTGACTATACAAAATATTCGGAGACATGGATTCCAAGGGCGGCACAATTAATCTTTTTAAACAGGACCTGCTTCAATGGGCTTTATAGAGTTAATTCAAAAGGAGAATTTAATACACCTGTTGGCAACTATAACAATCCGACAATTTGCGATGAGCATAATTTATTAGCCGTCTCAAAAATATTAGAACTTGCAAAAATAAAAAAAGCAGACTTTACACAAGTAAAAAAAGATTTAAAGGCTAACTCGTTTGTTTATTTCGATCCACCTTACAGACCAATAAGCAAAACAGCAAGTTTTACAGCCTATAGCAAAAGCGACTTTGGTGATAAAGAGCAAATAAAATTAGCTGCCCTATTTAATTTCATTGGCAAAAAAGGAGGACTTGCAATGCTTAGCAATTCTGACCCAAAGAATAACACCCCATCCGACAATTTCTTTGACGACCTTTACAAAGACTATAACATTATTAGAGTGCCAGCAAAACGAATGATTAATTCTGACCCCACAAAAAGAGGAAACATCAATGAAATTATTGTAACAAATTATACTATCAAGCAACACTAAATGGAATTGTGAATGGCAACGAAGCTGAGTAGTAGTTAAAACTGAATAATCTATTGTCTTCTGTTTAAAAATATTTTCTGTATGATTTCTTATAACCCAAAAGACTGGTTCACATTTATTTTCAGGTTTCATAAGGCGGATACATTTCGACAGCTGTTTCCAATGATTATCGGTATTTGCATTTACTCCGGCCTCATTGCATGGGCAGAACTTGATTGGTGGAAACTTTCTGCCAACAGTTATGTAAGAAATATTCCTGTAATGCACACTTTGCTGGGCTTTGCTATTTCCATGTTATTGGTATTTCGGACTAACACTGCCTACGACCGTTGGTGGGAAGGCCGAAAGCTATGGGGCAGTTTAGTCAATAACAGCCGAAATTTTGCCATGAAGCTGAATGTGCTGCTACCGGCAGATGATAAAATGCAACGTTCTTTTTTCAGAAAAATAATACCAGCTTATGCGTATGCACTGCATAACCATCTACACAAAGAAAAAACCCGGCTCGAATTATTTAATGACGAAGAACACCATCATCTTTTTCAAAAAATTGACCATTCCAAACATGTGCCCAATCAGACAGCTATGTTAATGTACCAGCATATTCACCAGTTACACAAAGAAGGTAAATTAACCGGCGAACAATTACTATTTATAAATGCAGAACTGCAATCGTTTACCGATATCTGTGGTGCTTGCGAAAGAATTAAAAACACCCCTATCCCCTTTTCATACAGTGTGTTTATTAAAAAATTTATTTTCTTTTACATTATGACCTTGCCTTTTGGATATGTGTTTCAATTAGGTTTTTATGTGGTGCCAGTGGTGGCCTTCATTTTTTATGTACTGGCCAGTCTTGAATTAATTGCAGAGGAAATAGAAGACCCTTTTGGTGGCGACCAAAACGATGTGCCTACGGAAGCGTTGGCGCATAATATTCACCGGCACGTTGCCGAAATATTATGAGTTTTTAAACGATGGATAGAAATAGAGGCAACTATATTAAACTTTTTTCGTTTATATATCTGATCGTTTTAGTTTTACCATAAATCGTTTATTATGTATAAGGCACTTTTAGTATCGCTGATCATTATTTTCACTGTTGTAGTTTCTATTTCGTGTAGCAAAGATGGTAGTGGTGGTGGTGGCGGCACTACTACAGTAGACTGCAATACAGTTTCCAATAAAGCATTTGCAGCCGATGTTAACCCCATTATTCAAAACTCATGTGCACAATCCGGCTGCCATAATTCGGGTAGTGGAAATGGCCCCGGTGCTCTTACAAATCATACCCAAATTGCCGGAGCGGCTTCTTTGATCAGATCGTCAGTTTCCTCTGGCAGAATGCCAAAAAACAGTTCCCTTAGTACGGCTCAAAAAAATTCTATCATTTGTTGGATAGATAGCGGTGCACCAAATAATTAAGTTACGATTTACCCTTTATACTTTTTTCAGCGGCAGTTTACTTTTCTTCCTGCCTTTCCAATATATTTATAGCCTAAACTGCTGATGATGATAAAACATAGTACAACTCTCCTGTTGCTATTTATTTCTGCCAATCTATTTGCACAAAAATTAGATAAACTGACGGTCGAAAAAGTAATGAGAGACCCTAAATGGATGGGTTCTTCACCCAGCAATGCATTCTGGAGCAATGATGGAACAACACTTTATTTTCAATGGAGTCCCGACAAAGAGCCAACTGATTCCACCTGGTATATTACGACAACTAATAAAATTCCTGTAAAAGCTACTACAGCACAAAAGCAGGCGTTAGTATCAGAAACAAATTATAACTACAATGAAGCAAGAACCGCTTATGTGCATGCAAAAGACGGAGATGTTATTTACAAAGAAGTAAAAACGGGTAAAACAAAACGGATCACACAAACAGTGGATCTGGAATCGAACCCGCAGTTTTCATTTAATGAAACAAAAATAATTTATACCCGTAGCCAAAATTTATTTGCCTGGGATATTAATAGCGGAGAAACGCTGCAACTAACAAATGTAAGAACAGGCGATGCTGCTCTTGCTTTACCTGCTGGTTTGGGTGGTGGAGGTTTTCAAAGGGGCGGTGGCAATACACCTGTGGCCGCAGGCAACCAACAAGAACAGTGGTTGAAGAATGATCAATTAAAATATTTTCAGGTACTAAAAGAAAGGAAAGAGAAAAAAGATATGGGGGATGCGTATACAAAAGGACTGCCCAAAACAAAAGAGTTAAGAAATATAAACATAGAGGATAAAGCCTTGCAAGGGCTTAGTGTAAGCCCGGATGGACGGTTTGTAAGTTATCGCCTTTTCAAAGCGGCACCTGCTGCTAATGCAAAGACTACAATTGTTCCCAACTATGTAACCGAAACGGGTTTTACTACTGACATTCCTGCCAGAACAAAAGTGGGTGTTGCGCAAAGCACATCCGAGTTTTTTATTTATGACAGAGAAAGAGATACAGTACTGGCTATTAAAACAGATTCTATTCCCGGCATACAAGACTTACCGGATTATGTAAAAGATTATCCCAAACAGTTAGAAGAAAGAAAAAAGAAACCAACTAACCGTGCAGTTAATTTTAGCAGCCCCGTATGGTCGCCAAAAGGAACGAATGTGGTACTGGACATCCGTTCTCAGGATAACAAAGACCGCTGGCTGATGTTGTGGGATACAGCAACCAGTAAATTAAAATTATTAGATCGTCAACGGGATGAAGCATGGATTGGCGGACCGGGAACAGGAGGCTTTGGTAGTGGCAATACCGGCTGGGTAGATGAAAATAATTTTTGGTACCGTTCAGAAGTATCCGGTTATTCGCATTTATACACAGTGAATGTTGTGACCGGCGAAAAAAAATCATTGACTACTGGAAAATATGAAGTGCAGCAGGTGCAATTATCAAAAGATAAAAAATATTTCTACATCACCACCAATGAAGTGCATCCCGGTGAGCAGCATTTTTACCGGCTAAGCATTGCCGATGGTAAAAAAGATAAGATAACAACCATGATAGGTGCTAATCAGGTTACTCTGTCACCTGATGAAAAACAATTAGCCATACTCTACTCCTACTCTACTAAACCATGGGAATTGTATTTGCAAGAAAACAAGTTGGGTGGAAAAGTGGAACAGATAACCAACAAAGCACAGAGTGAAGAATTCAAATCATATGCCTGGAAAGATCCGGAAGTAATAAGTTTTGCAGCAAGAGACGGAGCTAATGTTTATGCAAGATTATATAAACCAGCTAATCCTGATCCCAACAAACCGGCAGTAATATTTGTACACGGTGCAGGTTATTTACAAAATGCACACAAATGGTGGAGCAGTTATTTCAGGGAATACATGTTCAATAATTTGCTGGCAGATAAAGGTTACTATGTAATGGATATTGATTACCGGGGAAGTGCCGGTTATGGTAGAGATTGGAGAACGGGCATTTATCGCCATATGGGTGGAAAAGATTTAAGCGATCATGTAGATGCTGC
>JANORJ010000334.1:0-3067 GCA_031415255.1 Chitinophagaceae bacterium
GCCATGCTGGATGGTTGGTTTGTGCCGCACTTGCCCGACCTCAATCAAAAGAATCCTTATGTTGCCAATTTTCTTATTCAACATGCTGTATGGACAACTGAAGAATACGGTATTGATGGGTGGAGAGTAGATACTTATAAATACTGCGATGAACAGTTTATGAATAATGTGAATGCAGCATTAGAAAAAGAATTTCCAAAACTGACCGTGTTTGGCGAATCATGGGTAAACAGTGCTGTGGCCAATGCTTATTTTACACAAAACAATATCACTGCTCCTTTTAAACATAATGCTAAAGGAATGCTCGACTTTCAAACCTGCTTCGCAATGCTTGCCGGTATGAATGAAAAATTTGACTGGCTGACCGGCGTTAATAAAATTTATACCACATTATCGCAAGATGTGTTGTATAAAGACCCGATGAACAATTGCATCTTTCTCGACAATCATGATATGGATAGGGTGTTCTCAGTAATAGATGAAGACTGGAAGAAAAATGAAAATGGGTTTTAATTGGTTGATGACTTTAAGAGGGATTCCACAAATTTATTATGGCACTGAAGTGCTGATGAAAAATAAAAAAGTAAACTCTGATGCTACTGTAAGAGAAGATTTTCCCGGCGGTTGGGCTGATGATAAAGAAAATGATAACCGTTTTAACAAGCAGGGCAGGAGTGATAAACAAGAGGAAGCATTTGGCTATTTAAGCACCCTTGCTAATTTTAGAAAAAATTCTTCGGCCATAACTTCTGGAAAAACAATGCAGTTTATCTCTAAAGAGGGGTTCTATATTTATTTCAGGTATGATGCCAAACAAACGGTGATGGTAATTACCAACACCGGTGATAAGGCCGTAAAACCAGACTGGTCGGCCTATGCAGAAAGAATAACAGGGTTTACACAGGTAAAAAATGTTGTTTCCGGAAAAATTAAACCGCTTAATGGGTTGGAGATTGAATCGAAAGAAAGTTTTGTATTTGAATTATTAAAATAATTAAATAACAAAATTGAGCATCTGTTTCTGTCCATTAGAACCCCAATTTTTGGACGCCTTTTCCAACATTTCTAATAAGGTGATACGATTAATTTTTTTCCCTTTTGTAGCTGGTGTTACTTTATTCATCTTCACATCAAACACTTCAATTTTGGTGGCAAACCAGGTAGTATGAAGGCGGGGTATGCCCATGCCGAGTATCATTCCCGGTAAGCCCTGTATTCCTTCGGGGCCGCCGCTTACTAATAATTCATCAGTATAAAAAGCAAATACAGCGATGGAGTCGTTTAATATACCAACGGCTTTGCGGCAGTCGTAACCAGCAATTGTTCTTACATCACCCGTTATCTTCCATTTTATTTTCAACAGGCTGTCTTCTACCAGCATGGTTTCTTCAAACACAGGTTTTTGGGAAATGGATGTTCCTTTTTTATAGTCATTGTAAACAACATTTTTATCCGCCATTGGGCGGTACCAACTTCGTGGGTCTATTGGTACATCTTTGCCCGGTTGGTATAATGATTTACTGGTGTCGCCGGTAAAGTCAAAATAACTTAGCATGGAGACAGGGAAACGTTCCTTATTCTGCTCATACCAATTGCTATTGCCTTCCTGCAGATCTTTCATCAACTGTCGGACACTGATCGTTTTTTCAAACTCTACTTTGATGGTGGAGAAAAAACGACCCTGCGCAATAGTATTCTCTGTTGCTAAAACAATGCTTATAACGAATAATATTTTCTTTATCATTTTGTTTCTCCTCCCGGCATTTTATTAAATGACCATTCAAATTTCAATAGAAAATAACGGCTGATGCGCTGAAAACGATCGTCAGATACAAATGTATTGTTGATAGTACGGGTAAAGCCCTTGTTGTCGTCAAGCATGTCGTTAGCTATAAAGCTGATTTTACCGGTATCTTTCTTAAAAATCTTTTTTGATAAACTGGCATTCCAAATTACTAGATTAGTATTGGTGGCAAATGCATCAATACGTTGACGAAGGTCTGCGTTCAAATCGGTCATAAATTCCATTTTGCCCGGTAAGTCAATTGCTACGTTTGCACGGCCGCCATAGGTAAAGTAATTGTTGTTTACACTTGTTGCCAATGAAGTTTTGGAGATGTTGTACCCGATAGAAGGCCCCAACCTAAAACTGAATTTATCTTCGCTGTCCATGTTCAGCATCACACTTAAACTAATGCCATTCGATTTTGTAGTGGCTTTTTCACCATTAATGAAATTTATATAGCGGTTGCCATTTGCATTTAACATAAGCCCATAGCCTAATTTTTTATTGGTTCCTTGCATCATTCCACCGCCTTTACTCCACTCTGCACCAAAATTCCAGCTGCTGTTGCCATTTACATTTATCGGGTAGTAAGTCCGTTTGCCGGTTACCGGGTCTATGGTATTAAATTGTGTAATGGCATTTTGCTGGATATTATAACCAAAGTAGGCATACGAATATGCTTGCTTCAATACTTTGTAATTGTTGTAATTGAAGTTCAGGTTATGATTGAACCCAACTTTCAGGTTCGGGTTACCAACATATTCAACCAATGGATCGGTATTATCCCTGATGGGTTGCAACTGGCTAATCGTAGGCTGCCGGGTGCTTCCACGATAGTTGAAACTGATACCTTGCTGCTGCTTTGGACTGTAATTGATGCCCAACTGTGGTGTTACATTCAGAAAGCTATAATTGTTGAATGTATTGTTATCAAGGTTTTGTAACCCGAGTTTAACAGTAGATATACCAGACCCTAAGCCCAGTCTTAGTTTCTTACCGGTATACCGGAAAATTGCATTGCCGCTATGCGAAAAAGCATCCAGTTCAAAATTGTTGCTGAAATCAGCAATCAACACTTCGTATTTACCATTAAATCCTTTTTCAAAAGTATTACGTTTTGAAAGGGAGTTGTTTTGATTATAAGCATAATCAACTATCAGCATCCATGCAGTGGAAAGTGGTTCTGTAAAGGTGGATTTAACACCCAGGGTGGTGGAGCGGCCATTAAATTCTTTTTGCTGATCTATGGTATCTGCATAGTTGAACACCCCATTATTAAAA
>JANORJ010000335.1:0-3599 GCA_031415255.1 Chitinophagaceae bacterium
AACAGCAAAAGTAGATATGCCGGAATGGGGTATGAAGGCCGGAGAGTCTCACACTGGCAATTCCGTTGAAGTATCAAAGTTCAAAGATGGAAAAGTAACAGAACATTGGAGCTTTGTAGATGCGAATGAGATGATGCAAATGATGAGTGGCGAAAAGCCGGCTGCAACTGATGATAAAACAAAGCCAGTTAAAGACACGACAAGTAAGTAACAAGAAAACGAATAGTTAAAGGCCGGTCTCGCCTGTGGTGAGACTGGTTTTTTTATTTGCTAACAGTAACCGCAAACACCGGATCTTGTCGACAGATGGTATTAGCAGTGCATAAATTGGTAAGGCTAAGACTTACAGTAGTCGTTTGTGCTTCTGCAATAATTTCCTGCCAGGTGGGTGTGCTGGTTTGAAATTTACTCAGGTATTTTTCCATGGAAGTGATAAGATTGGAAGTAAAGTAACCGCCAACATCTGTATTGCCATAAGCATACTGTCCTTTTTTGGCAGCAGTGGCAATAACAGTTCCTTTTGACTTCATAAACAGATCATAGCAATATGATTTTTCCCAAGTCATTAATGATTTGGTGGTTAATGCAAAATTTTTACCTTCTGGTTTTAAAAGCCCCAGACTGGAATTACAACAGTCCGTAATGACAAGATTCAGGCGGGCATTCTTTGCTTTTATTTTAGAAAAAACTTCCGACGCATTTAGGGTAGCAACTAAAATATCATCAAAGCGGCTTTGCCGCAGATCAAATTGAGGATACGCTTCAGCAGCATTTCTGTCGTTGCTGTAGCCATGCCCGGAGTAGTAAAAAATAACAATGTCATTAGTTCCTGGCTTCAGGTTATTTAATGCAGTTTCAACGTTGGCTTTGCCAAATTTTGTTCCGCTTATTTCCACATAATTAAGCGGCAAGTTGAGAAAAGTAGCTACATCTTTTACCTGGCTGGTAATATTCACAACATCTTTTTGCACACTATAACCGATGCGGGGATCATTGGTGTTGGCAACTAAAATAAAATGAAGTTTTGTTGGTACAACCGTATTAGTTTTTACCGGGGTGATGATACCGGGATTTGTCACAGATGGCTTTACCGCAACAATATTAGTTTTATCGGGACTGAACAAATTAGTATAAAAGGATTCAGTTTCTAAAAAATATGCTTTTACATAAGCCTTGGTCAGGTCAGCCGTATTCATCACTTTCACATTAAGTATTTTGCCATACTCAAATGTTCCGTCTGTATTGATAGAGGTAACTCCCCATGGCTTAAAGTTTTTGTCGGTACTTTCTTTTTTAAACCATAAAATATCCGGGTTATAAGAATCCACTTTATCCTTAGTCCCATTTTTTATATACTTCGGCTTTTCTCCTTTAAATTGAAGTGTAAGATGAGGCAGCCCATCAATCTTGGAACGGCCTTCCACTTCATTAAACACCATATCCACAACGTATGTTTCAGTATTCGTTTTGTTGGAATATTTTACCCGCATAAAACCAGTACCATTACCATACCGCACCAGCATAGCTGTGTATTTAGGAAACTCCGTGATGTTTTTAAATTCATAGCTTATTTCATAAATAGTCAGGGAGTGACTTTGAAAGCTGAAAAGCAGCAGGGCAAAAAAAATGAAAGGCTTTATAAGAAATTTCATAAGTCTGGGTTTAGGTGCAAGACGTAAACTGGTATAAATTTAAAATATTTCCAATACAAACACTACTTTATATCCGGCAAATCTCCACTTTCATGTTAAAATCCGAAAAACCGGTTTTCGGCACTACTTATTTGTTTAATGAGGGCAAATTATCTTTCAAATTATAAGCAATAGGATAAGGACTATATTCTTGCGTTAAATCAATCATATTACATTTAACTACATTAATCTAAGTGTAAAAACTAACTATTATTAAATTAAATCCTGAAAAATAAAAAAAACTTATGGATAACAGTTGTTATAATAATAATTGGATACTAAATTACACTTGCAAACAATTTTAAACAGATTCAATTTGAGCTCAAAGCCTGCGAAAGCAGGCTTTGTTGCGTCTGTATGTTTATTAAATAAAATGTCTCCGCAATGATGCAGAGACATTTATTCATTTATAATATTTTTAATTACAAAAAAACGGATCAGTTGGATTACCATTACCCTGCGGATAGCAGAAATGTAATTTTTTTGAATTAATACCGGTGATAAAAACATTCACCTTATCTCCTTTTTTACTTTCCGGTGCTTTTCCATTTACACCTCCACGGGCTGGTATGTTGTAAACAGTTATTGTTTCTGTCTTGACTATTTTCCTATCATTCTTCTTCGTGTACTCAATTCTTACCGTTACCTTATCCAGCGGGGCATCTGTACCATTATATACCGGCACATCAAAAGACTTAATACCATCTCCTTTTGTTTCATAGTTAAGGTTTCCAATTGTAATATATTTGGACCATCGGTTTCTCATATCCATTTCCCTAGCGGCGGCAGCTGCTTTTGCAGCTTCCAGTTTCTTTTTTTCTTCTTCTGCTTTTTTCTGTGCCAGCAATGCTAATTGCTTCTTCTTTTTTTCTTCCTCTGCTTTTTTTGTGGCTGCATTTTTAGTGGCAGTCTGCTGTGCAGTGGTAGTTGTAGCAACTGTTGTAGTAGTCGGTGGCAGCGTTACTGGCTCAGTTGTAGTAATGGTCGTTGTTGTATCGGTTGCTATTGTAGCCACAGGTGATGTTGATGTATCTGTTGTGGATGATTGCGTTTCTGACATTGGAATAGTTCCTAAAGTATCCGTTGTTAAAGTAGTTGTGGCATTGCTACTACTAGGCGTTCTGTTTTTTTCCATATCCTGATAAACAAAGTATCCGGCACCGCCGAGTACAAGTAATGATAGTGCCCAAGATAACCAGGCAGTACTCTTTTTCGCTGTAGCTACTTTGGTTGGTATTGCCGAAGTAGCCGTCGCTGTAGTAACAGTAGTAGCCGTTTCTACAACCTGCTCAGTAGAAACTGTTGTTACTGGTACTGATTCTTCAACAATAGCTGACGGCACCTCTTCTGTAAGAGATGGCAAAACAGGACTGAACATTTCATTCAGCTCTTCCAGTTTACCGGCAGTTGTCCATTCCGGCAGCCCCTCATACCAAACGGGTGTCTCGGCTGTAATGTTTTTTGATTTTAATTCTTCCAGGTCGAAAGGACCCTGCTGTGCAGTTCCATCGTTAAAAAAATACTTTTTCATGTAAGTGGTTTAATAAGGTTACAATAAATCAGGGGGCGGATAAGCTGTGTAAATAGGGACTGGAAGGAATTATAAAGCTAACCGCTTTGACAGTTTGTACCAAAAAATACCTAATACTATCTTATCAGGCAGTTTTCATAGCAAATAAAAGAAATTGGTTTAGTGGGGAGAAAAAATATTTTCACCAGTGATGCGCAGGCATTATCAAAACTTAAAATTCCACGTCACCGCAGGTAATATCGGAAACAAAGACACTTGTCTTGCTTCCACTTTTAAATCACCGGTGGCAGGGCTTCCACTCTGGTCAAAATAAATGAAGTAAGGATTGAGACGGCTGTATGCGTTGTAAATGCTGAATACCCAATAGCCAGACACCT
>JANORJ010000336.1:0-5024 GCA_031415255.1 Chitinophagaceae bacterium
AGCTCATCGAGATCAACACCCTCCTGCCATTCCAGATTTTTTAATTGCTCCAATATATACTCAAAAAGAACAGGCTGCATGGCCGCAATTAGAGCTATAGTAAAACCAAGGCCAAATAAACTGCCCCAAAGGTGTGCATCATGGTTGACGTTGTCTCCACCTTTTTTTGACATAGCAACACAGTAAACAATGTACAGCACTGCATAAAGAAGTGCTGAAATTTTTAAGGCCCCATATAAATAAATACTGCTCCAGGGGTCAAAAACTACTGCGGCAAACACAACTGCCGACACGGCACCGGAGGCACCTAGGCAATGGTAATTATAATTATCTCTTTGCTTAAAGTAAGTTGGTAAATCAGAAGCTATCAAGCCGAGAAAATATAAAGCTAAGTAGGCAATATTGCCACCAATGCCATAAACAGAAAATGAAATTTCAACTACCTGTCCAAAGAAAAATAAGGTAAACATATTGAAGAACAGATGCATGTAGTCTGCATGAATAAAGCCACTGGTAATAAAACGATAAAACTGATTATGCCGTTTTACTCCATACGGCCACATAATAGTTTTTGAAAGTACATCCTGGTTGTTCATTCCAATCAATGACACAATTATATTAATTGCTATCAGGGCAATGGTAACAGGATAGTCAGCTATATTATTCATTTTTTAAAATTATGCCATTTGCAATTAATAAATAGGCCAATTGAGTTTTGGCATAATGCCGATAGAGTAGCTGTTTAGGCCAATTGAGTGAAACGAAAATTGGACTATTACAGATACCGTATCGGTATTAGTAGTTTATACCAATCAACTGTGATGATATTTTTCATTGCGGAGAATAGTGCAGGCCCGGTACACTTGTTCAACCAGTATTAGCCGCACCAACTGGTGTGGGAATACTAATTGCGACAAACTCCATTTATAATCAGCTCTTTTCAATACAGTTTCATCTATGCCATATGCACCGCCGATTAAAAAAATAATTTGCTTTGTGCTTTCATTGGCTCTTGCCTGTAAAAAACTAGCCAGTCCTTCCGAACTCATTTGTTTTCCTCTTTCTTCCAGAGCAATTAAATAATCTTCTTTAGCTAGGTAGCTGAAGATTATTTCTCCTTCTTTCTTTTTCAAATCTGTTTCGCTGAGGGTGGCTGCATTTTTAGGAACAGGAATAATTTTCCATTCTACCTTAAAATATCTTGAGATGCGGCGGGTAAATTCTTCCACCCCTTCTTTTATGTAAGTATCATTTGCTTTTCCAACTGACCAGAAAGATATTTTCATAACAGGCTCTGCGGTGGCAGCAGTTATTTAGTGAGAGTTAAATGTAGTGTGAATCTACTCTAAATAAAAAAAGCGACTAAATAAGTCGCTTTTTGTGCCCCGGAACGGAGTTGAACCGTTACGGACCTTACGGCCCACAGGATTTTAAGTCCTGCGTGTCTACCAATTCCACCACCAGGGCAGTTGTTTGCCACTTTCGTCTCGTTTTAAACGAGACTATAGCAGCCTCCGCAAAAAAAATCCCCTCGCAGTTACGAGAGGATTTTTCTGGAGCGAAAGACCGGGCTCGAACCGGCCACCCCGACCTTGGCAAGGTCGTGCTCTACCAAATGAGCTACTTTCGCATGTCGTTTGCCAGACTTTAAATCAAGCAGTTAAAGAACTTAAATCAACATCCGCCATTCTGTTGCGGGGTTGCAAAAATAGGGCATGTACCCTTTTTAAAAAAATTTTACAGTAGTTTATTTATACTTGGGAGTATATAATGAGCTTTCCTGAACTTTTACATCCGGCTTGTCAAAGCGTTTAGTATAAAGCATAAAGCAGCCGCCAAACACAAAGGCAACAATACATGCTACCTGTAGGTAAAAAAGAAATGCAGAAGAAGATACCCAGTTATGCGTAAAATCCTTGTCCTGAATTTTTTGCACTTCCTCGTTGTATTCCTGTGGATTAGTCATAGTCCAATTTTGTGATGCAAAAATAAGGGTTCAATGCAAAAAATCACTTTGTTTTTCCCACTATTTCATCAAAAGACTTCTTCTTTTTACCAAAATGCTGCCATACCATATTCTTTTGCAGGTAGCCTGACAGGGTTCCTTTTTTGGTTGCCGGAAACACACTTTTCTTTTGATAAAATAGCCACCATTTGATAAAGGCCAGCTCGGCCCGTAGTATAGCCACAAAATAACCAGCATCGCCAGTCAACAAACCTTTACAGGCCGATACAACGTCAAGGAAATTTCTTGCCGGCATTACCCATATCTTTTTTGATAGGGGCATGTTTTTCGACATCATTATCCGGTTGTTCCGGAAGTTGAGATATGTTTTTAATGAATTGCCTCTTGGCAATGTGCCGCCACCTACATGATAAACAACGGATGATGGACAGGAGTAAATTTTATACCCGGCTAATTGTATGCGCCAGCATAAATCAATTTCTTCCTGGTGGGCAAAAAAATATTCGTCAAGTCCTTTCATTTCATGAAAAACTGCAGGTCGAATAAATAATGCGGCACCACTGGCCCAAAAAATAGGTTCACTCTGATCGTATTGACCTTTGTCTTCTTCTGTTATATCAAACACTCTTCCTTTGGCAAAGGGATAACCGTATTCATCCAACCAGCCACCGGCAGCACCGGCATACTCAAATGTTGTTTTGTTTTTGTACGAAAGAATTTTAGGTTGGCAAGCAGCAATATTTTTATCAGCTTCCAACAGGTCAACCATTGGTTGCAACCAACCGGCTTGTACTTCTACATCAGAATTTAACAACACATAATAATCCGACTGCACTTGTTTTAATGCTTCGTTATATCCTTTGGCAAAACCATAATTTTTGGTGAAGCGGATAAGACGAATACCGGGATAATTAGTTTCCAGAAAGAAAATTGATTCATCAGACGAACCATTGTCGGCGACTATTACTTCATAGTTGGCATAGCTGGTCAGCAGTACGGATGGAAGAAATTGTTCGAGGTACTTTCTTCCATTCCAGTTCAATATTACAATGGCAACTTTGGGTGATTGGTTCAATGTGGGTTAAATATTTATTCAAAAATAAGGTAAGCAAAACAGTTGGCAATTGTCAGTAGGCATTTTGCGATGGATAGTCTTAAATTTGTGAATGTTCAGGCAAATATTAAACTGGAGAACATTGCTGGCTGTAGTGGCTATACTTATTGTAAGCGGTACAATCATTTATTCACAATACTTGGCTACGAAGATAGCAAGAGAAGAAAAGCAGAAAGTGGAGCAGTGGGTAGAAGCAGGGAAATTTATTTTTTCCTCTCCATCTGATGCAGATACCCGTCTTGCTTCAATGATTTTAACAGAAAATAAATCTATACCGATTATTGAAACGGATGAACATGACATTCCCTCTGGAAGTGCAGTAAACCTCGATTCTGCAAAAATTGCTAACGACAGTAACTATCTTAAAAGAAAAGTAAAGCAATTTAAAAGTGTACACACCCCAATCGAATGGGCGGATCCAAAAGATTCCAGCATCCGAAATCTTTATTATTATGGCGATTCTAAATTGCTAAAAGAGGTTCGTTATTATCCAATCATTCAACTTTGCATTGTAGCATTGTTTATTATCATTACTATTTTTTCTATCCGAAGCAGTTATCGTTCTACACAGAACCAGGTGTGGGCAGGCATGGCCAAAGAGACTGCCCACCAGTTAGGTACACCTGTATCATCATTAGAAGGATGGGTGGAAATGCTGAAAGAAACTTCTGGCAATGAAAAAATTGTGCTGGAGTTGGGTAAGGATGTGGATCGTTTGCGATTAGTATCTGACCGGTTTGGAAAAATTGGCAGCACACCACAATTAGAAGAAATGGATCTGGTAAGCCAGGTTAATAGTATGGTGGATTACATGCGAAAAAGAGCAACGGGCAAAATCAAGTTTTTAGTAAACACACATGGTCATCCGCTGATTGTTGGAAAAGTATCGGCACCGTTATTTGATTGGGTAATTGAAAATCTATTGAAGAATGCATTAGATGCAATGGAGGGCAAAGGAAGTATTACTGTTGATATTAATGAGGATGCAAAAGGAGTATATATTGAAGTTACGGATACCGGTAAAGGAATTACCAAACAGAATATAGTTAAGGTATTTAAACCCGGCTTTACTACTAAAAAAAGAGGTTGGGGACTTGGTCTCAGTCTTTCCCGTCGCATTATAGAGCAATACCACAAAGGGCAAATTTTTGTAAAGCAATCAGAAATGGGAAAAGGAACTACATTCAGAATTGTTCTGAAAAAATAATCCTCTTACATTTGCAATCTTTATGCCCGGGTGGCGAAATTGGTAGACGCACCACCTTGAGGTGGTGGCGCTGGAAACGGTGTGCTGGTTCGAATCCAGTCTCGGGCACAGTTAAAGCTTCGGAAAATTCCGGAGCTTTTTTTATTGACCAAACGTATAGTTATACTCAATCTTACCAGTCAATTGCTTTTCATTATTAAACAACGCTTCTTTTGTTTTTAAACCCTTTTCATCAAAGATGTAACGCCAGATAAGATAGCCGAGTTTGAGACTGGAGGTAGTCGTTATTTTTTGAATGACTCTGTCATTGTCATCGTATTCGAACATAACATCGGGTAATAAGCGTCTTGCTTTTAAATTATACCGGACGATATCGGATAGACGATTTTTGTCGTCATAATAATAATAGATGGCGCCGGTTTGTACGTACTTAAGCTGCTTTTCTTCGTCGTAATAATAATAATACTGGCTGGTCTCAACTCCTTTTTTATAGATTCTTTCATCGCCGGGATTTCCATCTTCATCTGCAGTAAAGCGTATTTCAAAGCTGTCAGTGTTGTTAATGATACGCCACATTTTTTCCGGTTTGCCCGCAGCATTATATATCCATTGGTGAACTTCTGCCTGGTTAAAATCTTTGGCTGGATCAATAGTGGTGTTTTCCACCCGTACTATTTTTCCAACAGCATCGTATTCATAAGTGGTGGCACTTTCAATAACTGTTGATGAATCAGTTG
>JANORJ010000337.1:0-2651 GCA_031415255.1 Chitinophagaceae bacterium
AAGATTTGGAGATATGGCAGTTGGCAAGAGTGCAAACAAATGACTTTGATGTGTTAATTGAAACAACTCCACTTGGAAAAAATTATGAATTGCGAAATCAGATGGACGCATCTTCGGGTTCTGTTATGGATTGCATTGCAGAGGGCTTTGATAGGTCGGGAAACAGCGAGTTTAAAAATTTTCTTATTATAGCAAAGGGCTCAAATGCGGAGTTTCGGTCACAATTGTATCGCTGTCTTGATAGAAAGCATATTGCTAAGGAGAAATTTGATGAGTTACATGCAAAGAATATCATGATAGGAAATAAATTGATGTCTTTTATTACCTATTTGCAAAACTCTTCTTTTAAAGGGCAACGTTATAAAAGTAAAGAGTAGTTGTGTTAGCAGAACCTCAAATATCAAACCTCAAACTTCAAACGTTTTTTCATGTACAACCTTCCTTACTACAAAGAACAGGATACTGAAGAAGTACTTCAATTTATGAAGAACTATCCTTTTGTTTTTTTAACAGGAGTGAATGCAGAAAATAAACCTGTCGCTACTCAAGTGCCGGTGTTTATAGATGAGAAAGATGGTAAACTGTTTCTGACAGGGCATATCATGAAGAATACGGACCACCACAAAGCATTTTTACAAAATAATAATGTGTTGGCTGTGTTTGCCGGGCCGCATACATATGTAAGTGCCACTTGGTATGACAATCCTCACCAGGCCAGCACCTGGAACTATATGAGTGTGCATGCAAAGGGAAAAATTGTTTTTGGTGGCGGCAATGAACTGGTTGCCATTCTTAAAAGGCTTTCGTTGCATTATGAAAATAATAATGCTGCTTCTACAACCATTTTTGATAATTTATCAACAGAGTATCTTGCGCCATTGATGAAAGCTATTGTTTCGTTTGAGATAGAAATTGAATCGATGGAGAATGTATTTAAGCTGAGTCAGAACAGGGATGAAAAAAGTTATGATAACATCGTTATGGAATTAAAGCAACTGGAAGGTGATGCAAAGGAGATTGGTACAATAATGGAAGAAAGAAAGTCTAAAGTATTCCCTGTATGAAAAATTTCAGTATTTATTTTACTTTAATATTCTTTATGGCTTGTTCTAATACAAAGACTCTTACAAACACCCCTTTAGGGGATGGGGGCATAGGCTTTGACAAACAAGGCCACCGGGGTTGCCGGGGACTGATGCCGGAGAATACAGTTCCTGCTATGCTATATGCACTTGGAATGGGGGTAACAACATTAGAAATGGATGTGGTAATTACCAAAGACAAAAAAGTTATCCTGTCGCATGAACAATGGTTTGGCCAGGAAATTACTACTAAACCAAACGGGTCTTACATTGGAGAAAGAGAAGAGAGGACTTACAACATTTACTGGATGACTTATGAGCAAACGAAAACTTTTGATGTAGGAATGAAACCACATACAAGGTTTCCACAGCAGCAGAAAATGAGAGTGACAAAGCCTTTGCTGGCCGATGTTATAGATAGTGTAAGACATGATATGATGACGAGAAGAAGACCATTTCCTTATTATAATATTGAAACCAAAAGCAATCCGGAATTTGATGGTGTTTTTCAACCCAAGCCGGAAGAGTTTGTAGAATTGCTGATGGAGGTTATTATGGATAAACAGATTGAAGACCATGTAATTATTCAATCTTTTGATTTCAGAACATTGCAATACCTGCATCAAAAATATCCCAACATAAAAACAGCGATGCTGATTGAAGACTTTGATAAAAGAAGTTTGGATGAACAGATAAAGGCATTAGGGTTTATTCCCACTATTTACAGTCCGGCTTTTGTGCATGTAAATGAAAAATTGATAAAGAGTTGCCACAGTCAGCATATGAAAATAATTCCGTGGACAGTGAATACTAAAGAGAAAATTGCAGAATTGAAAGCGATGGGAGTGGATGGAATTATTACTGATTATCCGAATCTGTTTAACGAAAAAGATAATTCAAACGATTAAACTACCAGCGTCTAATCTTTAGGACTGATTTTTTTCAGATTAAACAATTAGAGGGTTCTCCAGAAAGCCTTTATTAAAACTCAGGTAAATTCTTTTCACTTAACCCTAACCAGTCAAGGGCATTTTTATACAAAAGTTTTCTTGCAGTCTTTTTACCTAAATCCATTTTCTCAATCATCCTTCCCGGTTTTTGTTCTCCCAAAGGAAAAGGATAATCGCTGCCGAGGCAAATAGTATCTTCTCCCATAACATCCATCAGGTAACTAAAAGCCTTTTTATCATGCACTAAACTATCAATCCAGAATTTGCCGATATAATCTCTTGGGTTAATTGGATTATCAACCGCCACTAAATCGGGACGTACTTTAAATCCATGCTCGATGCGGCCAATAGTAAGTGGAAAAGATCCACCACCGTGTGCAAATGCTATTCTCAGTTTGGGAAATTTTTCAAACACTCCACCAAATATCATCGAGCAAACAGCTCTTGCTGTTTCAGCAGGCATACCTACTAACCAGGGCAGCCAGTATTTCTCCATCTGCGTTTCACCCATCATTTCCCAGGGGTGGATGAATAAAGCACATCCGAGTTTTTCAGCGGCTTCATAAAAAGGAAAGAAAGATTCGTCAGACAAATTTTTGCCATTGATGTTAGAACCTAT
>JANORJ010000338.1:0-2651 GCA_031415255.1 Chitinophagaceae bacterium
CTGCATTACAAAAAGAATTTGAAGAAAAGAAAGCAGCAGATAAAGCATTTGCAAATAATCAAAATGCCATTCTCACCTGGTTTTACAGCAAGACAAAATATTATGATGACAGGTATTTGTTGTATCCTGTTGGCAGGGAATTATAATAATATAAAAAAGTTTATGAAAAAAATACCACTACTGCTTATTGCCTTTTTCATTTCAGCTATGCTGATGGCACAGGAGCCCCTGACTACAAACCAGCAGGCTGTGCAGCAAACAGTCATAAAAATGTTTGATGCTTTATCCAACCGTGATTCGGTCGGCATGAAAGCCCATAGCACAGCAGATATTACACTGTACGAGTATGGCCAGGTATGGAATATGGATACCCTTATCCTGAAGGTCATTACACTGAACCAGTCGACAGACTTTAAACGCACCAATAGTTTTGAGTTCATCAATACTACGGTAGATAAGACTACGGCCTGGGTTACTTATCGTCTTCAATCAGTAATAATAAAAGATGGTAAACAGACTACTGTACATTGGTTGGAAACTGTAGTTTTAGTTAAAGAAAAAAAGCAGTGGAAAGTGAAACACCTGCATTCAACTCGTACCAAAATAAGTTAAAAACACACTGCCATACATTTCAAAAATCCATTCAACTCATCATTATGAAAAAAATAGTACTCCTTTTTATAGCCGTATACTTATTTGCTGCTCCTGCTTTTTCGCAAATAAAATTTAGCGATGAAACAAAAAAGTATATTGAATACAACGACCCGATTACGGTTTTCAAAAACTGTTTGTTGATTGATGGTAAGGGCAATGCGGCCAAACCGCATCAATCAGTCATCATCAGCAATGGTAAAATTGATTGGGTGGGTGATGATGCAAAAGCTGTTGTACCCAATGGAGCCAACATCACTGACCTAAATGGCAAAGCAATTATGCCCGGTTTGGTTATGCTACATGAGCACATGTACATATCGGCACATTCAATAGAACCTCGCTATCTTAATTTAAAACAACTACCCTTTACCTTTCCCCGGCTTTATCTGGCTGCAGGTGCTACCACTATAAGAACCTGCGGCAGCATTGAACCCTACTCAGATTTGCGGATAAAAAAAGATATTGACCTCGGTGTATTTCCCGGCCCCAACATGGAGTTGACTGCTCCATACATTGAAGGAAAGTCAACCCGGTTTCCACAAATGAACGAAAATAAAACTCCGGCCGATGCAGCAGCCTTTGTAAACTATTGGGCCGACCAAGGCTTTACCTCTTTTAAAGCCTACATGGGTGTAGATAAACCAACATTAAAAGCCGCCATTGATGCAGCACATAAAAGACAGTTGAAAATAACCGGGCACCTGGATATTGTTACGTACAAAGAAGCAGCTTCATTAGGTATGGATAATTTAGAACATGGGTTTATGGCCAGTACAGATTTTGCGGCTGGCAAAAAAGAAAACGAACCGCCTGCTGCTGGTAATTCATATAAAGCATTGAGCGAACTAGATATTAAAAGTGACAGTGTAAAACAATTCATTCAGTTTTTGATTGACAAAAAAGTAAGTATCACATCATCATTAGCGGTGTTTGAAGGAAGTACTACAACTCAACCGCAACCAAACCAAGAAGTACTCAATGCTATGTCGCCGGATACAAGGGATTTTTATTTACAAAGACTTGCAACTACCAAATCGGCCAAAGGGCCAACTGTTTATGATAAAGCATACGCTAATGCTACTAAAATGGAAAAAATGTTTTACGACATGGGTGGCTTACTTTCCGTTGGTACCGACCCCACAGGAAATGGAGGAACGATAGCTGGCTATGGTAATTGGCGGGCAATAGAATTATTGGTAGAAGCTGATGGCTTCACTCCGCTGCAAGCTATAAAAATTGCAACACTAAATGGTAGTATTGCATTGGGACTTGATAAAAACATTGGAACCATTGAGCCGGGCAAATCAGCCGACCTTTTAATTATTGATGGAGACCCGTCAAAAAGTATTAGCGACATTCGTAAGGTCTTATATGTTTTTAAAAACGGTGTTGGTTATAATTCAAAAAAAATGTTTGACTCTGTTAAAGGAAAGGTTGGGTTTAATTAATAATGAAATTGAATTGCCGCTGGCTTCAGCTTATAAATAAAGAATACAATTTAAACTGTATTGAGCTTACACACTTTAGAACTAATAAAAATAAAAGCATGAAAAAACAAGCAAAGTCGTTCTTTATCAATTGTATGTTGCCAATTGCCTATTGTCTGGTACTATCAGCCTGCAATTCAAAAAATGAAAACAACAAAGCAGCTACAGAGCTGGATGAATACCTTACTGCGCAGTCAACCCATTACCGGTTTAACGGCAATGTGCTGGTGGCCGAAAATGGAAAAATGGTTTTTCAGAAATCATATGGCTATGCCAATTTTGATACCAAGCGAATGTTGAATGATTCTTCGGTATTTGAACTGGCATCGGTAAGCAAACAATTTACTGCAACTGCTATTTTATTATTAAAAGATAAAGGCAAATTAAAACTCACCGATTCACTTCGGTATTATTTTCCTGAGCTGCCTTACAGCGGCATCAGCATTTACCAGATGCTTACCCATACATCGGGTCTGCCCGATTATGAAGAAGCCATGAACAAAAATTGGG
>JANORJ010000339.1:0-4694 GCA_031415255.1 Chitinophagaceae bacterium
ACCCCTACACACAGGGCTTGAAAGTTACGTATACCTCCATGATGACTGCTTTCCCCGACATTACACTTAAAAACGTAGATGATATAGTTGCTTATATTAATGACGCAGCTAAACCCAAACCGCCACCACCCCCTGGCGAGGAAGTAAAATCTTCAAATTCCAACGCCGTCATCTTCGGTGTTATCTCTCTCATTCTCGGCATCATTGCACTCATATTAATGCAGGTGAACAGCAACCTGAAAAAAATGAGTGACGATGTAGAAGGCATCCGTCGCCCAGAGCCGGTTCCTTTCTATAAAAACAAGATGTACATCGCTATGATGGCACTTATTTTCTTTGCAGTGGGAGGATATTTTGTATCAAAAGGGGCAATCGGATTTGGCCGTCAACAAGGCTATCAACCAGTTCAACCAATTTATTATTCGCATAAAGTACATGCTGGTATCAATCAAATAAGCTGCCTTTATTGTCACGGTGCTGCGTGGGATAGTAAACATGCCGCCATTCCAGCCGTAAATACCTGTATGAACTGTCACAAGGCCATTAGTACCTATGAAAAAGGCCCCAAACTGTATGACGAAGCTGGTAATGAAATAAATGGTACACAAGAGATTGAAAAACTCTATAAATATGCTGGCTTTGATCCTAAAAATCCAACCAAGTGGGATGCTACTAAGGCCAAACCAATTGAATGGGTAAAAATCCACAACCTGCCCGACCATGTTTACTTCAACCACTCACAGCATATAAGAGCAGGTAAAGTACAATGCCAGAGCTGCCATGGAGAAATAACAGCGATGGATGAAGTGAAGCAAGTATCTGAGCTAAGCATGGGCTGGTGTATAAACTGTCACCGTGAAACAAAGGTTGACTTTAACTACAGTGAAGGAAAAGGCAACAAATTTTACAGCATTTACGAGAAGTTTCATAACGACATAAAGAACAAGAAGATGGACAGTGTAACTGTGAAAGATATCGGTGGTTTAGAATGTCAGAAATGTCACTATTAAAATAAAGGAACAAATTCGAAATTGTCGGATTGTCAAATTTTCAAATTCTACTATGAGCCAAAACAAATACTGGCAAAGTTTCGGAGAGGTGAACGACCCGGAGAACCTTAAAAAGCTGTCCCAGGACGAGTTCCAGGAAGAACTGCCTTTTGAGGGCTTTGATGATAAAGGATTGATTGATGCCAAAGCTCCCCGCAGGGATTTTTTAAAGTATCTCGGTTTTAGTACCGCTGCTGCTACATTAGCCGCCAGTTGTAAAATTCCGGTGAAGAAAGCAATTCCTTATGCCAACAAACCGGAAAACCTTGTACCGGGTGTGGCAAAATATTATGCTACTACTTATGTGCAGGATGGTGATGTGATACCTGTTGTAGCGAAAGTAAGAGATGGTCGCCCTATTAAGATTGAAGGAAATACATTGGCCACACATACTGGTGGTGGCACCACTGCCCGTTCACAGGCTTCAGTGCTTGACTTATATGATATGTACCGGGCAAAATTCCCGTTGCATAAAGTGAAGGATAAGTTTGAAGAAGTTCCTTCTTTCGAGCAGTTTGATAAAATGGTGGGTGATGCAGTAAAGGCAGCAGGTGGTTCAGTAGTATTATTAACTTCTACAATTGTTTCTCCATCTACAAAAGATATCATTGCTAAGTTTCCCAATTTAAAGCATGTACAATACGATGCTGTTTCTTACAGCGGTATGCTCCTGGCCAATGAAGCCAGTGGATATGGAAGAAAAATCCCTTCTTATGATTTTGGCGCAGCTAAAGTTATTGTAAGTCTTGGTGCAGATTTTCTTGGCACCTGGCTTAGCCCGGTTGAAAATGCCAAAGGTTATTCTAAAGGAAGAAAGATTGATGAGAAGAATCCTTCCATGAGTAAGCATTATCATTTCGAAGGTCACCTTAGTATGACAGGTTCTAATGCTGACGAACGGTTTACTCATCGCCCTTCTGAAACAGGTGCCGTTGCTGTTGCATTATTAGCAGCAGTTAATGGAGGGGCAGCTTCAATTACAGATGCAAAATTGAAAGCTGGCATTGAAAAAGCTGCTGCTGATTTAAATGCTCATAACGGTACTGCAGTAGTAGTTTGCGGTAGTAATGATAAAAATGTACAGGTAATTGTAAATGCTATCAACGCTGCAATCGGTGCTAACGGCACAACAATTAACTGGAACCAACCTGTTAACTACCGCCAGGGTATTGACAGCGATATGGCCGATTTGATTGCACAAATGGAATCGGGTGCAGTTGGTACGTTAATGATTCAGGGTGCTAATCCTGTTTACACCTATTATGATGCAGCAAAATTTAAAGCTGCATTAAAGAAAGTAAAAGTGACTGTTTCATTCAATGAAAAAATGGATGAAACAACGGAGCTCTGCGAATACATTATTCCTAATCATCATTATTTAGAAAGCTGGGGCGATGCAGAACCAAAAACTGGTGTTGTAAGTTTCCTTCAGCCAACCATCTACCCATTATTTAAAACCCGTCCTTTCCAAACATCATTATTAAGATGGAGTGGAAGCACACAGGACTACGAAACATATTTTAAAGAATACTGGATTGGGAAATTAGGTTCAGAAGATGCTTTCAACAAAGCCCTGCAAGATGGAGTAAAAGAAACACCTGCTACAGGTGGTGGCGGTGGTGGATACAATGGCGGCGCTGTTGCAGCAGCAACAACTTCTATTGAAGGATACAAAAAAGCAACAGGTGCTGAAGTTGTATTTTATCAAAAAGTTTCTATTGGTACTGGTTCACAAGCTGGTAACCCCTGGCTACAGGAATTACCTGACCCCGTTTCTAAAGCAACATGGGACAACTATGCGTTGATATCCATGAAAAAAGCAGAAGAATTGGGTATCAAACTGAATACTGATTACGAATATTATCCGCAAAAGCCGGTTATTGAAATAACCATTGGTAAAAACAAAGTTGAATTACCAATATTGGTAATACCCGGAATGAATGCTGATACAATTGCTGTAGCTGTTGGTTACGGAAGAAGCGAAGCAATGGGTGTAACAGCAGCAGGCGTTGGTAAAAATGTGTACGGATATGCAAGCTATAATGGTAGCACTGTTGATAATTATGTAACAGGTGTAACGGCTTCTAATACCGGCACTAAATATAAAATTGCGCAAACACAAATACATAACTCTTACGAAGACCGCAAAGAAGTAGTAAGAGAAACTACATTGGCTTCTTTCAAAAAAGAACCTACTGTAATTGAAGATTGGAGAGATGAGTTGAGGGATGCGTATGATAAAAAATCCAACGGCGACTTCCGCAACGCCACTTTATATCCGCAACATGAGCAGCCGGGTATCAAATGGGGAATGAGCATTGATATGAATGCCTGCTTTGGTTGTGGTGCTTGTGTAGTGGCTTGTGGTGCCGAGAACAATGTTTCTGTTGTTGGTAAAAGAGAAGTACTTCGTTATCATGATATGCACTGGTTGCGCATTGACCGTTATTTTATCAGCGATGAAAAAAATCCTGATGAACTGAAAGGTGTTGTATTCCAGCCAATGCTTTGTCAGCATTGTGATAATGCGCCTTGTGAAAATGTTTGTCCTGTTGCTGCAACTAACCATAGCTCAGAAGGTGTAAACCAGATGGCTTATAACCGTTGTATTGGTACAAGATATTGCGCCAACAACTGTCCGTTTAAAGTTCGCCGTTTTAACTGGTCTGATTATACGGGGGCGGATAGCTTCAAGGATAATCAGGATCAGCAAATAGTAGGTAAACTGGATAATGTGATTCATCAGATGAATGACGACCTTACAAGAATGGTATTGAACCCAGATGTTACGGTTCGTTCAAGAGGTGTGATGGAAAAATGCTCTTTCTGTTTTCAGAAATTGGCTGCAGCGAAATTAGATGCGAAGAAAGAAAATCGTATGCTGAAAGATGGTGATGCAAAAACAGCTTGTCAAACCGCTTGTGCCAGTGGTGCCATTGTATTTGGAAATGCAAAAGATAAAGACAGTGAATTAGTAAAAGTTCGCAACGAGAGTAAGCAGCGTAGTTTTTATGTGCTGGAGCAATTGCATGTGTTGCCAAACATTACTTATTTGGCAAAAGTGAGAAACAGTGATGAGATAGATGCCCATTGGGTAGGACAGCATAGTGAAGAACATGCAGATGCAGGACACAAAGAAGAAGGTCATAAAGAAGAAGGCCACAAAGCTGACAGCACATTGCCTTCAGCACCGAAAGTAGAAGAAGCACAACATTGATAAAAGAAGAGAGAACTTAATTATTTGAATTTTTATAACCGCTTATGTCATTACTCAGATACGAATCACAGGTAAGACCAGCACTGGTAGAAGGCGACAAAGATTATCACCAGATAACCGAGGATATTTGCCGTCCGGTAGAAGCCAAGCCATCAAGGCTTTGGTGGATTGGATTTATTATTTCAGTACTGTTTCTTTGCTTTGGTATTCTCTCCGTTACCATAGAGGTAATTTATGGTACCGGTCAGTGGAACCTGAATAAAACAATCGGCTGGGGTTGGGACATTACCAACTTCGTATGGTGGGTAGGTATTGGTCATGCCGGAACCTTGATTTCTGCTATCTTATTACTCTTCCGCCAGGGATGGAGAACCGGTGTAAACCGTGCGGCAGAGGCGATGACAATTTTTGCGGTAATGTGTGCCGGC
>JANORJ010000340.1:0-5304 GCA_031415255.1 Chitinophagaceae bacterium
ACAGCTTTAGCTGGCATCGTAGCACATGTAAGAATGTGCTGTACGTTAAAAAAAATATTCTCTTCAACAGATTGTTTTCAGCCAACTTATTAAAAAATCATTTGCGATTGTGACTATAATCACCCGATAGCAATGCGGGCATAGCTACTTTCAACTTCTAAAAAATCAGCTATGCCAACCAATCATCAAATCTTAATTGTCGGCGGCGGTAATGCCGGTATTTCAGTAGCATCGCAGCTGTTGAGAAAAAACAACAACTTAGATATTGCTATTATTGAACCTTCTGACAAGCATTATTACCAGCCTGCCTGGACATTGGTTGGCGCAGGTGTATTTGATGTTAAAAAAACTATTCGCAACGAGGCGGATGTAATGCCTAAAAAAGTAAAATGGATAAAACAAAAAGTTGTTTCTTTTCAACCGGAAGCAAATACAATCGTATTAGACAATAATGAAGCTGTCGGTTATCAGTACCTGATAGTAGCACCGGGCATTCAATTAAACTGGAATGAAAGAAAAGGATTGAAAGAAACACTGGGGGAAAATGGTGTTTGCTCCAATTATAGTGTCGAACTGGCTCCTTATACCTGGGAATGCCTCAGCAATTTCAAAGGAGGAAAAGCTCTTTTCACCAACCCAAACACTCCGGTAAAATGTGGCGGTGCTCCACATAAAATAATGTGGCTCGCTGCAGACTATTTTAAAAAACATGGAACCTTTGATAAAAGCGAAATTCAGTACTGGAGTGGCGGCACCCGTCTTTTTGGGGTAGATAAATATGAAAAAACGTTAAAGAAAGTTGCTGAAAGGGATAACGTTCAAATGAATTTCTTCACTAAACTTGTAGCAATCGACGGACCAAATAAAAAAGCAACGTTTGTAGGATTTGGTGAACAAAATAAAGACAAGGAGTATATAGTTGATTTTGACATGATACATGTAACTCCTCCACAAAGTGCTCCTGATTTCGTTAAGCAAAGTCCGTTAGCAAATGCTGCCGGCTGGGTGGATGTAGATAAAAATTCCTTACAGCATGTAAAATTTTCAAATATATTTTCACTGGGTGATGCTTCATCTTTACCAACCTCAAGAACCGGTGCAGCTATTCGTAAACAGGCGCCTGTATTAGTTAAAAATTTACTAGCACTGATGGCCGGTCAATCAATCACTGGCAGTTATAATGGTTACACAAGCTGTCCGGTAGTAACAGGTTATGGAAAACTGGTGTTGGCTGAGTTTGATTATAACAATAAGCCAATGGAAACTTTTCCGTTTGACCAGAGCAAAGAAAGGTGGAGTATGTACCTGATGAAAACAAAGTTGTTACCTTGGCTATATTGGAACAAAATTTTACCAGGAAAAATGTAGGTTAATGGTTGATGGTTTTAAAGCGGCTGCCGGTGGTGGCCGCTTTTTGTTTGTAACTATTGTCACTGCTGAAATCATCTTAAGAGCAGAAATTTGCTGTATAAACATAAATAAGATGAATCTATTACACAGGCTTAGCAGTGGATGGACAGCGTTAAAATTCGTCAGAGTCGGATTTGGTAGCTTAATTTTGTACTCCTCGTTAGAATCGGGCCAGGTGGCCGGAATTGTTTTGGGTAGTTTGTTTACAGCTATTTCATTATTTACCGATGGTGTTTGTTGTGCAGGCGGTGCTTGTTACACACCCAGTAAAAAAAATAATTCTTCCACCTCATCAACTATTGAATATGAAGAATTGGGTACTAAAAAATAAATTATTGGTTGCCGGAGTTTTGCTTGGTGCTATTGGTGGATATATTTATTGGCAACAAATTGGATGTGAAAGCGGCAGTTGTAAAATAACATCTACTTGGCATAACAGTACCGCTTATGGAGCATTGATAGGTGGATTATTGTTGAGTATGTTTAAAAAAGAAAAAACGACCGATAAATAAAATAATAAAGATTGCTTCGAAAAATGGATACAACAAACAATAAAAGGGAGAGCTTTGGCGAAATCATCAACGGCAACACACCGGTGCTGGTTGATTTTTTTGCAGAGTGGTGTGGGCCTTGCAAAATGATGAAACCCATTTTAGAAAAATTGCATCAGCAAATGGGCGATAAAGTCCGCATCATAAAAATTGATATCGACAAAAGTGAGGCTGCAGCCAATGCCTACCAGGTGCAGAGTGTACCCACTTTAATGTTATTTCAAAATGGCAAAAATTTGTGGAGGCAATCTGGTGTGGTACAAGCTAATCAGCTTGAAAAAATAATTGAACTACATACAACCAACAAATAAAATGGCTGAGAAAAAAGTGAGTCGTGGTTACTGGTCTTCTGTAATTGGTTGCCATTGCCCCCGCTGCCGGGATGGAAAATTATTTCAGCATAGCACCTCTATCAGTTTCAAAAAGAATATGCTGATGAATAAAGAATGCCCCGTATGCAGGCAAGCTACAGAAGTTGAAGTTGGCTTTTACTATGGCACTAGCTATGTTAGCTATGCACTAAGTGTTGGCTTGAGTTTAATCAGTCTGGCAATATGGGCATTAACGATTGGTCTTTCTACCGATGATAACCGCTTTTTTTTCTGGATGGGTGCTAATGCAGTATTATTAATTTTATTACAACCCTGGTTAATGCGTTTCAGTCGTAGCCTGTGGATTTCCTGGTTTATTAAATTTGATCCCAATTGGAAAGAAAATCAACCCGTTGATTTTTCGGAACGATTGAATGCAGATCAGGCTAATAACTGGTAAAATAAAACCCGACACTGCAAAAAACAGATCGGGTTAGGGCGGAGACTAAGGGATTCGAACCCTTGATACAGTTTCCCGTATACACACTTTCCAGGCGTGCTCCTTCAACCACTCGGACAAGTCTCCATCAATTAATTTTTTGTTCATTAAGCCATTTGTATACATCAATACTTTTATAGAACAAATCGCCTAAAAGGGGTTGCAAAAGTAACGGTTCAATTTTCAGCAACCGAATAATTTTTCCGCATTAGCGGTTGTTATTTCCGCCACTTCATTCACACTTACATTCTTAATAGTAGCTATTTTTTCCACCACATATTTCAAATAAGATGGCTCATTTCTTTTGCCCCGAAATGGCACCGGTGCCAGGTAAGGCGCATCAGTTTCTACAACAATATTTGTTAGCTCCACTTCTTGCAACACTTTATCCAACCCTGAATTTTTAAATGTAACTACGCCGCCAATACCAAGATAAAAGCCAAGGTCAATCACTTGTTGCGCCTGCTTTGAATCCCCAGAAAAACAATGAAAAACGCCTTTTAATTTCCCTTTCTGGTGTTCCGCCACCACTTTTATACACTCATCCGTTGAGTTGCGGGAATGTATAGCTATTGGTATGTCAAAATGTAAAGCCCATTCTATTTGTTCATGAAAAGCAGCATATTGCTGTTCGGTGAAAGTTTTATCCCAGTAAAAATCAAGGCCTATTTCACCAACTGCCGTAAAAGGTCTTTTATCAAGATATTCCTTTGCTATTTTCAGTTCTTCCTTGTAGTTTTCTTTTATGGAGCAGGGATGCAGCCCCATCATACTTCCGCACACAGTAGGGTTTTCCTCTTCCAGCTTTAGCATTGCCCAATGGGTATTGGAGTCTATAGCGGGCATTAATATTTTTCTAACTCCTTCTTTTCCAGCCCTTTCAAGCATAGAAATTCGGTCAGAATCAAATTCAGCAGCATAAATATGTGAATGTGTATCAATCAGCAGCATCGTCAGGGCTATTTGCAGGCAAAACTCTGTAAAAAATTGTAAGAATTCGTTAAACTTCCCCCAATAAAAGCCATCTTAAAGTCGTTTCTATTTATCGCTCCACAAAATTACAGTTTATGACACGTAGAATTAGCCTTACACACTTGGCCACTCTTACCTTCTTTTTCAGTCTGTTAATGGTTAGTTCCTGCCAAAAAGAAAGCAGCCAAACAGGCTCTGATGAACAACAACAAACAGAGGCTTCGCAGGTTTCCAGCGAATCGGATGGAGAGTCTGAAATAGTATTCAATGGCATTTTTGATGATGCCATCGGCGTAAATGACGAAGTAGGAATTGGTGGAACAGGTGTTTTTGGCCGGGTCAACGCATGTCCCGATGTAACAATCACCCATCCAAATGCCCCTGCTGTTTTTCCGATAAGAGTTGTTATGGACTTCGGCGTCAACGGCTGCAGAGGTACTGACGGACACTATAGAAAAGGTAAAATCATTACTGTTTATACCAACAGACTACTTATTCCCGGTGCCATGGCCACCACCGAATTTGATGGTTTTTATTTCGATAGCTTAAAAGTGGAAGGCCGACATAAAATAACGAATACAAGCCCAGCTGTTGCCACCCAACCACCCACCCGTCAGTTTACAGTTGATGTTACAGATGGCAAGCTAACCCGCCCAAGTGGAAATTATATAGAATGGAACAGTCATAAAGTAATTACCCAAACCGAAGGGCTGCTTACCACTGTTCCCCTTGATGACATATTTAAAGTAGAAGGCAGTGCCCGTGGCAAGGTAAAAAGAGGTGCGCTGATAGTGCTTTGGGAATCAAGTATAACCGAACCTTTGGTAAAACGCTTTAATTGCCGCTGGATTGTAAAAGGCCGTGTAAGGACAGTTAGAGCAAACACTTCGCCTACAGGACCATGGGTAGCGGTACTCGATTTTGGTGCCGGCACTTGCGATAATCAGGCCACCATAACTATAAATGGAATTCCTCATCAAATTACTTTGCCGTAATTAAAAAAATATTATACCTTTAGAACAGTTTTCATAGGGTACGGATTAAAAACGGGCCAGGGTTTCTACCCCGGCCCTAACTTTTTAGATACTCCATCCCCTAAAGAGGCCTTAAATACTGAAAATTGAGCTATCCTCGCCACACTTAAATAGCTCTGAAATCAAAACCCTTTTTTGTATAAAATTCCAATGTTGCTGGTAACGCATGTTTAAGCAGGGGTAGTGCTTTTTCGCTATCGTGAAATACCACTATTGAACCATTTGTAGTTTTATCTATTACATTGCTGAGACATTTTTCTTTGCTAATTGATTCATCAAAATCACCGCTTAATACATCCCACATTATAATTTTTGCCGATTTGTTTTTCATTGCTTCACTAATTCCTTTCGCCTGCAATTGTTTAATTCTTCCATAAGGTGGCCTGAAGAGATTTGATGGAATATATGTTGTTGCGTTGGCCACATCTTCCAGATAAGCAGCCGTATTTGTTTTCCAGCCATTCAAATGGTGATGGGTGTGATTACCAGTATTATGACCTTCATCTACTATTTGCTTATAAATTTCC
>JANORJ010000341.1:0-3070 GCA_031415255.1 Chitinophagaceae bacterium
CCAGTACTGTACCGGCGAAAGAGATATATGAACAGCTATTGGGCAACCTGCATCTTATTAAATCCGACACGGTCCTGATAAGTGATGCACAGATTACTACCCGAAATCTCAAAACAAATAAAACAAGTATGCAAATGCAAGATGTTACTATGATCCTGGTGGATGTAAAAGTTGACAGCAGCAGTAATGCAGATACTTCCCGACTACTTTTTGCAAAAGAGTCCAGTTTTACCTGCGGTAAACTAGCCTGGTCATCTGCTAACAAATTATATAACTACAAAGCAGAAAACATTTCACTAAGTACTGCAACCTGTAATCTTCGTATCAAAAGCTTCCGGATCATCCCCGCATTAAATGAAGAAGCTTTTGTAAAAGCATTGCCAACCCAAGATGACCGTTTTGATTTTTCTGTAAACAATATTCAACTACAAAATATAAACCTGCCACAGTTGCTGGAAGAGAACATTGTAGCAGAGAGTATGCTGCTCCCTTCAGCCAGCCTTAAGATATACCGTGACCTGGCAATACCAAGAGATAAAAAGAACCGGATAGGAACTTATCCTCACCAACTGATACAAAAAATTGCTGTTACTTTCCGGGTGAAAAAAGTAGTGCTGACGAACGGATTTATTGAATATAAAGAACGAAACCACATCAGCCGCCAGACCGGCAAGGTTCAATTTTATAATGTTCATGCCAGCATCAGCAATTTTACCAATAATAAAAAGGTGATTGCACTTAACAACGTTATGAGAGTGGATATGAGCACCAGTTTCCTGAATAAAACTCCTGTAAAAGCCACTTGGCTTTTTTACCTGTTGCATCCCAAAGGACGGTTTGATCTGAAGGGCTCTGTTGGTGCTATTGATGGAACTTCGTTAAACTCTCTTACAGAACCAATGGGGCCTGCCAGTATAAAAAAAGGAAAATTCAATGGATTAGAATTCAACTTACAGGGCTCTGACTATGGAGCGGATGGAACTGTTCAATTACTGTACGAAGATCTTAAAGTAGCCCTGCTTGAAAAAGATAAGGGTGCAACGGAACTGGACAAGAAAACCATTTCAAGTTTCATTGCCAATATCATGATAAAAAATGATAACCCTAAAAGGAATGATGAGGTGCGGAAAGCCCAGGTACATCTCGACCGTGACATTAATCGTTCTATCTATTATTTATCATGGAAAACGGTTTTCAAGGGAATGAGTGAAACAGTGGGGCTAACAAAATAGCCAAGATCTTTGTAATATAATTTTTACATTTTAGTAATACCAACGGTTACAAAACTTGTTATTATGTTGGTATGGTTCTTGAAACGGTCATAGTTATAAAACAAGAGCTACTTATTAATTCATTAAAATAATTGTATGGCAACAAAGTCAAAAGGAGCAAAAAAAAGTACAAAAAAGGCGATAGCTGTGAAGAGGAAACCGACTAATCTAAAAACAGCTAAAGCTGCGCCTAAAAAAGCTGTTGCTAAAAAAACAGCTACTAAAAAGAAAACGGCTTCCAAAAAAGTGGTTGCAAAAAAAGTAGCGGTTAAAAAGAAGTCAGTTAGTATCCGCAAACCTGTTGAACTATTAATAAAGAAAGCTACTCCAGTAAAAACTATAGTGAAGAAACCGACTGTTGCAGCCCCAAAAATACAAGAACCAATACCCGTAGAAACTAACCTCCCTCCTGTTGCGGAAAATAGTCCCGAAATAATTCCCGTTACAAATAGTTCAGCACCGGGTATGAATACAAAATCGATGCAAACGGAAGCTGTTCGACATTATGACAATCATCATATCCATTTATCAAACAAAAAAAAAGGAGGAATAAAACCTTCCGGCAAAAAGCCACTCTGGTAAAACATTTGGGAAAAGCAATATTTGCATTACACTAACTGCAGCCCATAATAACCGATAACGGTAAATAAACAGCACCGGATTAAAACACCAAGGCAACACCAGAACAATAATTTTTTAAGATTCACATTTAACCCCGTTCCCACTGCAATACTAATGGGAGCACCGACTGTAATAGATCCTAAAACGCCAAGGCCAACAATTCCATATTTATTCCATAGCCTTGTTATAACCGGGTGCTTTTTTATTTCGTCGTTTTTTGTGGGTTTCTTTTTATGAAAGAAAGCTCTAATCTTATCGCCAAAAAAAGCGGCTACAACAGCTCCAGCTAAACCGCCTGCAAGGCTGGCAAAAAAAATAATCCAGGGAGAAAGTCCAAAAGCAAAACCTGCGGGAATAGCGGCGTATATTTCGAAAGTAGCGAGGCCTGCTACCGTGAGTATTTTTAAAAACATAGAAACGGTGTAGTTAAATGTTAATGCTCAAGCCGGTAAAATTAGTTGAAAGGAGCTGCTATACCGGGAACTGCTTGTTAATTATTTTCTTCCCTTACCTGCCAGGCCGTGGTATTTTTTACCGAACACCTGCCAGTACGGGGAGAAATAAGAACAAGAAACTCATATTGCAGCATTGCAATGCCAAACCTGATAGTGGCGTAATAATTGTACTTAATAGAGGGAATCAATTATTGCTAATCTTTAAACCTTCAATTATGAGCACTACAGCAGTTATGAGTACCAAAGACATTATCAATTCTATAATTGAATCATTTGAAAGTAATGATGTAGAATCTGTTCTTAACCAGATGACCGATGATGTGGAATGGCAAATGATTGGGGACAAGACCATTTCCGGCAAAGATGAGATGCGAAAATTTTTTGCTGATAACGGGGACATGAAAATGATATCATCTACAAAGAACCATACCATTATTGATGGAGACCATGTTGCTGTAGATGGTGAGGTACAATGCAGCAAGAATGGTGAAGTGACGGATATGTATTATTGTGATATCTATCAACTGGAAAATGAACAAGTGAAAAAGATGATTTCCTATATCGTTAATAAAAAGAAAAAGAATGGGTAGATGCGATATGGCAATTCTATGATCTGCTGGATAACGTTGATTAGTAAAGAGCCGCCCGTCCTTCGACAAGCTCTGGATGAGGGTGGCTCTTTCTATGATGGAAAGCCGGGTGGTATGTGTTTTGCCACAATAG
>JANORJ010000342.1:0-1562 GCA_031415255.1 Chitinophagaceae bacterium
CCCCAACTGTTTATTACTTCAAAAGCACCACCCGCCATTTTATCATCATATCCAACAATACACATGGCATGGCTGCCGGGTAATTTTAAATCATCCTCCAGCGGTGTCCAGATGCCGGTGGAAGAAGTTTTTTCAAATGAATCATAAATTTTCATACTGATGAGAACTGGTTTTTTTTCTAGCAGGCTTTTTTTAATTTTTATGATATCGTTTTTTGTTATGGAATCAAAAGTTCTGTTCAATGCGAGAAAATCTTTTATTTTATAAGGTGTGGCTTTTTGTTGCTCTGCAGTTTCAGCAATACCGGTTGCACAATCAACAAGCTCTTCATTTTTTAACAGCACGCCGGTAGCCGTCATCGTCTTCATGGCTTTTAATATAGTAGTCCCGTTCATACATGCCGAATCATTGGCGTCTTTTATCTTATAATAAATGTATCCCGGTGAAAAAGCATATTTTTTTATACTGTCTGCATTAATCATGTTTCTGTTTATGGCATAGCTGATAGTTCTGGCAGCATAAGCAGAACTCCATGCCACACATGTGCCAAGTAGCCCCTGGCTTTGCGGAACAGGCGCATATTTTTTTAATGAAAAGGAAGAAGGTAGATTAAGAAAATCACGACTTGTTCTGTCGGCAGTTTTTAAAATAGCATCAAATTCTGCAGCCGAGGTATTGTCTCCGGTGGCATGTTGCGCCAAAACACTAGTCGTTGCAAACAAACAGGCCGCCAATATTATTTTTTTCATCGTAGTAATCTTGTTAATAGCAAACAAAGCATTATTCGTTTCTTACACTCCGGAGTTTTATAGGGGGACTAACTGACGTATAAATCAGTTTTTTTATCTGAACATCTAATTTACCGTGATTATTCAGGATTTGCAAATATTAAACCATTAAAAAAGCAGCCTCTGGTAATGCTTCGTCGTCAAAGGAAGCAATGCCATTTGTGGAAAAGGGATTAATGCCGCTTATTACTATGTAAACGGTACTGGATATCAATCGCATTTCAATAGATTTGAATTTTAATAAATTAATCAATGAAGAAATTTTTTGTAACTGGATTTTTGGTGTCAACAACCTCTTTTTTAATGGCGCAGAATGTTGATGCTATCATCAATACAAAAGAAGTAGAACGTATTGAAAAAACCCTTGCTGCTGATGATATGCGGGGCCGCAAAACTTTTTCTCCTGAAATAGATAAGGCCGCTGATTTTATTGCTGCGGAATTTAAAAAAGCCGGATTGCAAACCGTTAATGGTAATAATGGTTACCGGCAGGAATTTGTGATGGTGCGGCCAAAATTTATAAGTGCAACTGCTGTACTTGACAGGGTGAGTATGGAACAAAAAAATGTTATTGTCATTACCTGTCAACCAGAGATGAAGATTGATGAACGTTCTGGCTATGAAAAAATTAGGGTGAAAGCAGGTGCTAATTTGCAAACAGAAGCAAGGAAAATAGTTAGAAGCAATAAAAACACACTGGTGCTGGTGGATAAAAGCTTCGCTAATAGTTTTGGAAATTTATCGAGGCTAAAATCTTCTATGTTTAAAACAAAT
>JANORJ010000343.1:0-6973 GCA_031415255.1 Chitinophagaceae bacterium
GACTGGATTGGGGGTATTACTAATACTGTTACTTGGAAAGGACTTGAATTAAACTTTCTTTTTCAGGGAGTATTTGGCAATCAGGTACAAGACGGAGCTGGTGGCTTTATGAGTGCCAGTGCTGATTGGTTCGATAATCAAACAAGAGATCAGTTAAAGGCATGGAAAAAACCAGGTGATATAACCAATGTTCCCCAGGCTCGTATCAATCGTTTTGGCGATTTTGATAGCCCTAGTATGAGTACCCGGTATATTTATGATGCATCATATGTTAGGTTGAAAAATCTAACCTTAGCCTTCAATGTGCCACAAAAGTGGGCTAGTAAAGCAAAGCTTACAAATGCCCGCCTATATGTAAGCGGTGTAAATCTGCTCACCTTTACTGATTATCCGGGCTGGGATCCAGAAGTAAATACTGATTATCGTGCAGGAAATGTAAATCAGGGCAGCGATTTTTACGCAGCACCGCAAATAAAAAGTCTTGTTTTCGGTTTAACTATCGGACTTTAATTAATGTCATTTTAAAAAGATAATTATGAAATTAGCCATAAATAAAAATTTACCGATAGGTAACAAATATTTAAGGCGAATTCCATGTGACTAATAAAATAAAAAATAAACACATGAAAAAAATATCAATATTTATCGCCATAGCCGGAGTAATTGCATTTACCGGCTGCGACAAAAAACTGGAACTTAAAAACCCGCAGACCATTGATGCTGCTGATGCTTTCTCCACTGATGCGAAAGTTAAAAAAGTTCTTATAGGTAATTATGCTTCACTTGGTGGAGGCTCTATGTTTGGAGGGGATGTTTTATGGATGAGTGAATTAATGGCAAGTGGTGGCGAATTAAACTGGGTAGGTACTTTTGCTGACCCTCGACAGATATGGAGTAAAAATATACTATTGAATAACAGCAACGTAGCAGCTACTTATTCCCAAGCCTACAGAATAATTTTTAATGCCAACAACATCCTGGCAAATACCGGTGTAGTACTTGCAGCAGATTTGGCCAAAGTAAGAGGTGCAGCATTGTTTCAAAGGGCACTTGCTTACTTTGAATTGATTAAATATTATGGCGAGAAACCTTACTTTGCCGGGGGGGCATCTACCCTGAAAGGAGTACCGTTGATTACTGCCCCTGGACCTAGTGCTCCAGACGATGCTTTTTATAAAATACCAAGAGCTACTGTAGAGGCAGTTTACCAACAAATAATTACTGACCTTACTGCGGCTGAAGCTGACTTGCCAAGTACCAATACTGTTTTCGCTAATAAAGCTTCTGCTGCGTTAGCACTTGCAAGAGTGTATTTACAGCAGGATAAATTTGCCGAAGCCAGAAATGCCGCCGACCGTTGTATAACCAATGCAACTGCCAATGGGTTTTCTCTAGTAAGCAGTTATGCAAATGCATTTAATAATGCTGCCAACACTACAGAAGATTTATTCTCAATACAAGTAACAAATCAGGCGGGAGTAAATACCTGTTTTACCTTTTTCAGTACAGGTACATTTGGAGCCAGAGATGGTGACATAGAGGTAACAAATACACATTATAATAAGTACAATGCATTGGATGCCCGCCGTGCTTTATTCTTTTTTGAAGCAGGCGCATGGCGATGTGGCAAATGGAAGAATATTTACAGGAATGTAAAAGTGATGCGTTTGGCTGAGGCATATTTGACCCGTGCCGAATGTAACCTGCGTTTAAGTACTGTTATCGGAGCTACACCTGATGCAGATGTTAACCGTACAAGAGTAAGAGCGGGGCTACTCCCGTTGGTAGGCGCCACTTTACAGCAGATACTTGATGAAAGAGAATTAGAGCTTGCCTTTGAAGGTCAAGGAATCTGGGATGCCAAGCGGTTAAGGCTAACAGTTGATGGCAAAGCTTGGAATGATAATAAAATGACATTCCCTATTCCACAGAGAGAAAGAAATGTAAATCCAAATTTGGAACAAAATCCAGGATACTAAAAGCATTATTCTGACAATAAAAAACCCCGAATTATCGGGGTTTTTTATTGAATAAATTTAGTTGTCACAATTTTATCTCTTCATCATGCTGGTCAAAAAACTTATACTCGGTCAGATGGTAGTTAGTGTCTGCTTCCAACCTTGTTTTTTGCCCAAATTTCTTTTTCCATTTAGCCATTTGCGTTGCCCATGGCCAGCCTTTGGTCAGATAAGCATACAGGATAGGATGCACCACTAATTTCAGGTTGTTGTTTTTATGTGTAACGAGATAACTTAAATTCTTTTCTATTTCATCTTCCAGTAGCAGAGTAGAAGAAATTTTTCCGGTGCCGTTACAACTCGGGCAAACTTCCTGAGTATTGATATTCATTTCCGGCTTCATTCGCTGCCGGGTTATCTGCATAATGCCAAATTTGGAGATCGGGAGTACAGCATGTTTGGCTCTATCTGGTCCCATAAATTCTTCCATTCTTTCTACCAGCCTCCGTTTGTTGTCAGGCAGTTTCATATCAATAAAATCAACCACGATAATACCACCGAGGTCTCTTAATCTTAATTGACGGGCAACTTCTTCAGCTGCTTCTAGGTTTGTTTCTAATGCATTTTGTTCCTGGTTGTTGCTTACACTTTTGTAGCCGCTGTTTACATCAATTACATGCAGGGCTTCAGTATGTTCAATAATGAGATAGGCACCGCTATCCATGTTCACTGTTTTGCCAAAAGAAGATTTTACTTGCTTGGTAATGCCAAATGAATCGAAAATGGTAGCACCATTATTATAAAAAGAAACGATGTCCACTTTTTCTGGTGCAATTCGCTGAATATAATTTTTTGTATCAGTAAATATATCACGGTCATTAACAACAATCTTATTGAAGTCTTCATTCAATAAGTCACGCAGCATGCTGGTAGTCTTTGTTTGCTCGCTTAGTATCCTAGCAGGAGCCACAGCACCTTTCAGATTTTTTTGAATACTCTCCCACATGGCAATTAATGCAGATAGATCTTGGTGCAGCTCAGCCGTATTTTTTCCTTCCGCAGCTGTGCGAACGATGACGCCAAAATTTTTAGACTTAATGGCTTCTACAATTTTTTGCAATCTTTTTCTTTCTTCTGAAGAATGAATTTTTCTGGAGACGGCTACTATATCATTAAAAGGTGTGAGTACAACAAAACGACCGGGTAGCGATAATTCGCAACTAAGCCGTGGTCCTTTTGCAGCAATGGGTTCTTTTAGAATTTGAACCAGCACATGTGGTTTACCACCCAACACCTCATTAATTTTACCTGTTTTTACAATTTCAGGTTCAATAGTAAACTTGCCAAAATCAAGACCCGTTTCGCCTTTATCCTGCATACACAAATTGGTAAACTTCAGCAACGATTTGGCATAAGGGCTCAAGTCGGTATAGTGAAGAAATGCATCCTTCTCAAACCCAACATCTACAAAAGCGGCGTTCAGGCCGGGAATAAGTTTTTTAACCTTACCCAGATATAAGTCGCCTACGGCAAAACGGGCATCGCTTTTTTCGCTATGCAGTTCTACCAGCTTCTTATCCTCCAGCAGTGCAATTTCTACACCCTGCGGAGCCGCATTAATAATAAGTTCTTTGTTCATTACAGCTTACATAAATCGAACGCCTTTTTTGTCCCGATTGCTACAGGGACTGGCTGCCGGAAATCCGTACCAATTGCGGGAACATGATTTGGAGTACTGAGAGCAAGTTGACAGGAAGTTCTAAAAAAACTCCTTTTGGGCAAACTAGCACGGCAAACAACCAGGACTGAAAAGAATCTAAAGTCAATAGTCGTAAGTCGGAAACCATTGCTATCATAGCAACCGACTACCGACTATTTATTTCTCTTCTTATGACGGTTCTTTCTCAGTCTTTTTTTACGTTTATGCGTCGCAATTTTATGACGCTTCCTTTTTTTACCACAAGGCATACTCAAATAATTTTTAAATACAGTTTATAAAATAATACGTTGAAAACTCACTTTTTTAATTCTACTATTCTTTTTTCAATTGCCACTTTTAACTCCGCTTCTTTTGCAAATGGCAGACATTTCTGATACCAGCTTATTGCTTTCTCTTTCTCCTTCATTCGTTCATACACTTCGGCTAACAATAACATGGCATCTATATCATCCGGTTTTATCCGGTTAACCGTTTCTAAACGGCTGATTGCTTTATCATATTGCCCGGAAAGCAGCGACCCTTTTACCAGCATTATTTGTGCATATAAATTGGTACTGTCTTTTTCTACCACCTCCCTAATTTTCAATATTCCTTCCATTGGTGCAGCAGAAATATTGCCAAACAAGTAGCAGGCACCTATGCCTACTTTGGCTGAATCATTATCCGGGTTAATCTTCAAAGATCGTTCAAACAAATCTTTGGCCTGCATTGCTTTCCATTGTCTGCGTTGCTCTACATCATCGTTTTGCAGGTTGTCCAAAAACAGTTGGGCGGCGAAGGTGAGGTTTTTTTCTGAATTTTCCAATCTAGCTGCTTCCGCATTGTACCAAGCATAAGGTTCGAAAACATGGGCAGAGTCGGCCCAGAATCGGGCTAATTGGTGATATACATGCAATTGCTGGTCTTTTACATCACCCCTAGTAATAGAATTTTCTAATGTATTTATTCTTACAGCCTGCTCGGTAGTCAATTGTTTTTTGGCCAAATTCAGTATGGTGTCAATGTTTATAGCAGATTCTGAAGTAGCATGATTATGCCCGTCATTGGGACCATGTTCCGTTACAGCAACAGCCTTTTTTTTAGCAACAGTTCTGCCAAATACAAAAATACCTGCAGTTAGCAAGGCGGCTATACCAATAGTAATCCATTGAGGTTTCTTCACGGTCAAAAATTTCAGGATGCAAAGTTACCCGAATAGAATGTATTAAAATGTAGTAAGAGAATGTTTATTAAGCATCTTCACCGGGACCAGCGTCTGCTTTTACTTCTTTTAGCTTTTTTACCTCTGCCACAAATTCTTTCGCAGGTTTGAAAGCAGGGATATAATGTTCGGGGATATGTACTGCAATATTCTTTTTAATATTACGGCCAATTTTTGCAGCTCTTTTTTTGGTGATAAAACTGCCAAAGCCACGGATATAGATGTTTTCGCCAGCGGCGAGGGTGTCTTTTACCTCTTTAAACATAGTTTCAAGGGTAACAAGCACATCTACCTTGGGTATGCCTGTTTTTTCAGAAATCTGATTTACCAGGTCGGCTTTTCTCATGGTTGCAGTTTTTAGTGAATTTACGAACACCAATTTATGACAAAATAATATGATAGTCAACTAAATAGGCATATTTTTTCAGCCGGGCTTGTCCTGAGCAAAAGCGAAGGAAACACCATTCAATTAAAAATGAAGGATATTTGGCAACTCGAATCAGCCCCCAGCAGTATTTTCTCAATGAGTAAAATCGATATTCAGCTTAATAAAAATTTTTCTACCCTGCTTTTAAAGTGGAATAAGGAAAAAAATGACCGGAAAATGCCTTGGAAAGGAGAGAAAGACCCCTACAAGATTTGGCTCAGCGAAATAATTCTTCAACAAACAAGGGTAGCGCAAGGGCTGAATTATTACAACAACTTCATCAAAACGTTTCCTGATGTTCACAAATTGGCAAAAGCACCGGATGAAAAAGTATTTAAAATGTGGGAAGGACTCGGGTATTACACAAGATGCAGAAACCTGCTTGCTACTGCACGGTATATTTCAAAAGAACTAAATGGAAAATTTCCGTCGGTATATGAGGACATAAAAGCATTGAAAGGCATAGGTCCTTACACGGCGGCGGCTATTTCTTCATTTGCTTTCAATCTGCCATTCGCTGTGGTTGATGGAAATGTTTTTCGAGTACTGGCACGGGTATTTGGTATTGACAAGCCAATTGATTCAACAGAAGGAAAAAAACTGTTTACCTTATTAGCAGATGAATTATTGGATAAGAAACAACCGGGTTTATACAATCAGGCCATTATGGATTTTGGAGCAGTGATTTGTAAGCCGGCGGCACCTCTTTGTGTAAATTGTGTTTTCAAAAAACATTGCGCTGCTTTTCTTGGTGATAAAATAAATGAACTGCCGGTAAAAGAAAAAAAAATCACCATCCGAAAAAGGTGGTTTTATTATTTAGTTATTGAGTATAAAAATGAGGTGGCTATCCGGCAGCGAACAGCAAAAGATATCTGGCAAGAATTGTATGAGTTTCCGCTGATTGAATCTGCAGGCGAAGTTGATAAAAAAAATATTCTTCAACTGATAAAAAAAAGAAAATGGTTGCCCGTTAATAATTACGAACTACTTGCCATTTCTTCTTTATTCAAACAACAGCTTTCGCACCAGCTCATTGCCGGTCAGTTTATAAAAATAAAATTGAAACAAAAGCCCGACAGTAAATCTGATTGGATTTGGATGACAAAAACAAAAGCAGCTAAATATGCTTTCCCCCAATTTATCAATCAATACCTACAGGAAAAGACAGGTCCACAAAGTTTGTTCTGATATTAAATAGTCCTGAAAGAATCAGCTCACCTGATGGTTTAATCTGAAAAACATTTTAACTTTAAAGAGCATTAAAATCCCTTAGATATTTTATTAACCCAGTCCGATCGGAACTCATCCTTAGGGCTAAACAATAAATGTATGAGAGGCGTAAACAAAGTAATATTGATTGGCAACCTGGGTAAAGACCCTGATGTGCAGCACTTGGACGGAAATATAACGGTTGCCAAATTTCCGCTGGCAACTACGGAAACTTTTAAAGACCGTACCGGCAAACTAGTGTCGCAAACGGAATGGCACACGGTAGTGCTATGGCGTGGCCTGGCAGACCTTGCCGAAAAATATTTGCACAAAAGCAGCCTTGTCTATATAGAAGGAAGGCTAAGAACCCGGAGTTGGGATGATAAAGATGGCCATCACAAATTTGCTACAGAAGTGGTGGGTGACAACCTGATAATGCTGGATAAAAGAACTGA
>JANORJ010000344.1:0-1699 GCA_031415255.1 Chitinophagaceae bacterium
CGGAGGTATAAAACCATTTTTCGCCTGTCAAAGCCATAATTGATTGCCTGCCTTATTTTCTTCGACCGCATGGGTGAGTTTTTCACCAACACATTTGTTGAATCAACCAATATTCCAAGATATTCAATGTTGAGATAAGGATTTACCTGCAATTCTATTTTACCATCCCATTCTTTGCGAAGCGTTCCATTTTTTGTCAGCACTTCATCTTTAAAGGAAGCTTCAATGTCATTGATAAATTCCAGTTGTTTTTGCCGGAACAATAAAAATTCTGTGGCTTTACTATCATAAAAAGAAATTTTTACCCCACCCAAATACGGCAGCCGGATACCGCTACTATCTATTTCAAAATAATTTTTATTCTTTTTCAATACCAATGCCTGCCCTTCTTCCCAAGTTATAAATTGAAATGGTCCTGTGCCAACGGGATGACGACGAAAATCTACGCCATATTTTTCTACCGCTTCTTTTGCCACTACAGAACAATACTGCATGGAAATAATACCCAGCATGGGAATATAAGGACGAAGCAATTTTAATTGAAAGGTTGTATCATCAATTGCCTTAAATGGTTGCAGCGTATCAACCTTTCGGTTAAAAATCCAGGCCCCGGGACTAGCTGTTTGTTTGTCAATGATGCGGAAAAAACTGTACTCCACATCTTTTGCTGTCAACTTTCTGCCTTTCCCATTTTCAAATACATCATCGTCATGAAAAAAAACATCATCCCGTAAGTGAAAAGTAAAAACAGTTCTATCTGGCGAAATTTCCCAGCTTTTGGCCAGCGAAGGAATAATATGAAGGCTGTCGTCTATTTCTACCAACGTATTATAAAACTGATGTGCCGCCCACATAGTGGACTGGCTTTTTGCAAATGCCGGGTCAAGAGATGAAATTCCGTTAAATTCATTATAGTGAAATATATTCTCTTCGCTATTCTTTTTGTTGTAGCAAGCGGCCAACTGCCATACAATTATCAGGGCAGTCGTTATTTTTATGCAATTACTTTTAACTTTCATCTTAGTTATCAAGGCTTAAATTTACATTAACAAAACATACCACCGTGAAATACATCAGCCGGTTTATTTATTTTTCGTATGCCTCCCTTATTATTACTACACTTTGTTTTTCAAAAAGCACTTGTGCGCAGCCGCTGAATAAGAAAACCAAGTTTACCCGACAAGATACACTCCGTGGCACCATTACTCCAGAACGGGTTTGGTGGAATGTGGTTTCTTATAATATTTATGTAGCCCCCGATTACAAGTCCAAAACCATCAAAGGTTGGAACCAGATAGGTTTTGATATAAATAGTGATGGTAAAAATAAAAAAATGCAGATTGACCTGCAGCAGCCAATGGCCATTGACAGTATTATTTTTAATAATAAAAAAGTAAAATTGTTCAAACGGAATGGCAATGTTTACATCATTAATTTTGGCAGTTATAATTTTGTATCTGCTAAAACAGCACTACAGCGACATAATCCGGTTACACTTCATAGCATTAAAATTTATTTTCATGGCAAACCCCGTGAAGCCATTAATCCCCCTTGGGATGGTGGATGGATATTTACCAAAGATGCAAAAGGCCGTCCATGGATGACAGTTGCCTGCCAGGGATTAGGTGCCAGTGTGTGGTATCCCTGCAAAGACCATCAGAGTGATGAACCTGACCAGGGTGCATTGATACAAATAAAG
>JANORJ010000345.1:0-4830 GCA_031415255.1 Chitinophagaceae bacterium
GTATTTTTTCGCTACATTAAATATTCACAAAAGACGAATCCTGAAATGAAGAACTAAGTGAGTTTTTTAACTACGCTTAATTCTTATTGACAACTCCTATACATTTTTGATTTGGGTAGTAACAACAAGTGATCTTTCTATCTGAAAAAAAGTGATAAAAACTAATTTAATTCATAGTAAGGTCTCTTAATCGTTTGATCAAGCGCATCAGAAACTATAACGCACCTATCTCTTTCATTAATACTTTTAAATATTGTTCCCAATAAATCGGCCTCAAACCATTTTTTTGTTATTAAATTATAAATTTTTATCTCGTTTTTGGGTAATATGTAGAGATAGGCTAACTGATTTTGTTCTTTACTTCTTTTAGTAAAAATTAAGAACTGCTTAAATATTTCAACTGTGCAAAACTCATACTCTCCGAAGGGAATAAATATTAAAGAATCATTTTGAAATATTTTTTCAGTCCCATCTTCCAATAATTTGAATTCTTTTATTTCAATAGTACCCTTTTCTCTATTAAATTTAGCTTTAGGGTGTTGAAACAGAGGTATAATTTGAGCCCTTAAGTTATTTGTTATACTAAGCATTAACATGAAAATTACAAATCGAGTTAGCATATAAATCATTTTTTTGTAAAGGTAGACCGTCCAGAGCCAAAACCCATTCTTGTACCGTATATTGAAGGCAGACTAGTTTTTTTGCCTTTGTTGGTCTTCCAAAAAAAATAAACGGCCTTTGTTGTGTGCTGGCCTTGTGCCGCTTGCAAAACACCAACAAACAAATTACAGAAAACCCAATCTAACTTTTAAATCAATCCCGATAATGTTCCAGAAATCCCCAATTATCAATCCCCTCCTATAGTGCTGTTGCTGGTGTCTTGCACACCCACAAAGGCCAGTACACAACACGCAGCAACGGCGTGATGCTTTCTTTCTGGACACCAGCGCCAAAAATAAAGGAATGATTTAGCAGCCGCAAACCGTAGATTTTATACCAACAGTTGAAACCGGCTGATGAATCAACTCTTTTTTCCAAAAAAGAAACCCATCCTGCCGCAGCAAGATGGGTTTATATCAGTGGTTATTTTAATTTATCCTTTCTTCTTGCCCTTCGGTGCAAACATGGCCAGCATTCTCCGGCCTTCCATCTTTGGCATACTTTCTAATATACCAACTTCTGCCAGCCGCTCCGCAAACTTTAGCAACAATAACTGCCCTCTATCCTGAAACTGGATAGCCCGGCCTTTAAACTGCACATAAGCTTTTACTTTGTTGCCGTCTTTTAAAAACTCAACTGCATGTTTGGCTTTGAAGTCAAAATCATGATCATCCGTATTGGGAGTAAAACGAATTTCCTTTACCTCAGAGACTTTGCTCTTGGCCTTCATCTCTTTTTCTTTTCGCTTCTTATCGTACAGGAATTTGTTGTAGTCTATAATTTTACAAACAGGTGGATCAACTGTCGGGGAAATTTCAACAAGATCCAGTTCCTGATCTTGCGCCATTTTCAAGGCAACTTGTGTATCAAAGATGCCCGGTTCCACATTATCACCCACCAAACGAACTTGTGGTACACGGATGAAATGATTGATACGATGCTCTGCTTCTTTGCGGGGTGCAAATCTGCCTCTGAAACCGCCTTTGTTAAATCCGCCACCGCCGGGCTTGTAGCCTCCGCCGCCTGGTGGTCTGCTGAACCCGCCTCCGGGTTTTTGTGGTACTGCCATTTACTTTTTTTAGTTAACCCCCACCCTGAGGGAGTATATATTTTTTATTATTAAAATCCTCATTACAGGGGTTTGAGGCTTGCATTAAAATTACTCAATTTTTGAATATTGAGCATTGAATCTTTTATTCTTCTCTTCTTTCTTTAATCTCAATCACGGCTTCGTTCAAAAATTCCTCCACATCCTTCGCTCCCAAATCACCTTTTCCTTGTCTCCGCACGGCCACTTTATTTTCATTCATCTCTTTCTCTCCTACTACCAGCATGTAAGGTACTTTCATCAACTCAGTATCCCGTATCTTCTTACCTATCTTTTCATGCCTGTCGTCCACCTCACTGCGAATGTCTGCTTTTTTCAATTTATCTGAAACCAATTTTGCATAGTCCAGAAACTTATCGCTGATGGGCAACACTTTTACCTGCACAGGTGCCAGCCACAAAGGAAATTTACCGGCATAATGTTCTAAGAGGAACCCGATAAAACGTTCATGAGTACCTAACGGTGCCCGGTGAATAATCAATGGTGTTTCCGGCTTATTATCCTGATTGGTAAATTCTAATTTGAAACTACGGCCTTGCGCAAAATCCACCTGATTGGTAGCCAGTGTAAATTCACGGCCAATAATACTCCATATCTGTACATCAATCTTTGGGCCATAGAAAGCAGCTTCGTCCTGCACTTCTACAAAAGGTGTATTTGTTTTTATCAATACATCTCTTACTAAAGCTTCGGTTTCTTTCCACAGCTCCGGCTCATTCACATATTTCTGCCCCAACTTATCCGGCGAATGCAAGGAAAGACGCATCACATATTTATCAATACCAAAAATTTTAAAATACTTCAGGTACATTTCATTCACTGCTTTGAACTCTTCATAGAATTGTTCTTTGGTGCAATAGATATGTGCATCGTTCATATGCAGACATCTTACTCGCATCAACCCAAATAATTCTCCGCTTTGTTCGTAGCGGTAACAGGTACCGTATTCTGCCAAACGTAATGGAAGGTCTTTGTAACTTCTTTGCTCAGCACCAAATATTTTATGATGATGGGGGCAATTCATTGCCCGCAGGTAATATTTTGTTCCGTCTAATTCCATTGGTGGAAACATACTGTCCTTGTAATAAGGCAAGTGACCGCTGGTGAGATACAAGTTTTCTTTAGCAATATGCGGGGTCACTACTCTTTTATATCCCCCGGCCAATTCAGTTTCCTTTGCCAGTCTCTCTAATTCTTCAATAATAACGGTTCCATTAGGCATCCATAAGACAAGACCGGGGCCAACATCATCATCCATAGTAAAGATGCCGAGCTCTTTACCCAATTTACGGTGGTCCCTTTTCTTTGCTTCTTCCAGCATCAATAAATATTCATCCAGTTCTTTTTGCGAGGGGAAAGTAATACCATACACCCTTGTCAGCATTTTATTTTTCTCATTACCTTTCCAATAAGCACCGGCAAGGCTGGTCAATTTTATGGCTTTGATAAAAGAAGTGTTAGGAATATGAGGTCCACGACAGAGGTCAGTAAAATTTCCCTGTGTGTAGAAAGTTATTTCACCATCAGTTAAATTACTAAGCAGGTCTAATTTATATTCGTCATCCTTTTCTGTAAAATATTTTACTGCATCATCCTTTGCTATTTCTTTTCTTACATAGCTGCTGTTCTTTTTTGCCAGCTCATTCATTTTTTTCTCTAGGGCAATCAAATCTTCTTCGTTCATTTTCTTATCGCCCAAATCCATATCATAATAGAATCCATGCTCTAGTGCAGGCCCAACCCAAAACTTAACGCCGGGAAAAGTAGATTCAACCGCTTCTGCCATGAGGTGGGCAGATGAATGCCAGAAAGTATTTTTTCCTTCCGCATCATTCCAGGTCAGCAGTTTTAATGAAGCATCTTCATTAATCGGTCTGATGGCATCCCACACTTGTCCATTGATGGTTGCTGCCAAAACTTTCCTTGCCAATCCTTCCGAAATTGACTTTGCCACATCCAATGCAGAAGTTCCTTTTTCGTACTGCCTTACGGCACCATCTGGTAGTGTAATATTGATCATGATAACTTGTTACTGGTTGTTGGTTACTGGTTTCTTCAATTCAAAATTTCTTTACCCCTTCCAACATTTAATAATGATTATTTTATCCTTTTAAAACGACCACCTGAAAGTAGCGAGTAACCAGAAACATGCTACCAGCAACTAGTCTTAAAAGGTGGGCAAAATTAACAAACTATTGCCGGAGTTCCATAATTCAATATGAACTTATTCGTTAGTTTTGACCCTGTTATGTTGCGGAATTTCTACAAACATTTATTGATTACTGCTTGCTGGTTGCTATTTATTCAACTTGGCTTACAAGCCCAAAACCTTACTGGCATCTGGCGGGGGTATTTTATCACCGAAATGGGTGAAAAATACAAATTAGAATTTCAAGTAAATGTTCCTTCTACCACATTTTCCTCCGGCGTTTCCTATTCTTATTTAGATGTGCGGTTTTACGGAAAAGCAACGATGACAGGTAACTTCAACAAGTCATCAAAAAATCTTAAAATACGGGAGATAAAAACAGTTGAAGTAAAAAATATGGATGGTAGTGGTACCTGTATTATGAACTATGATTTACTTTATTCCAAATCAGGTAAAGAAGAATTTCTGGAAGGAACTTATCTTGGTAAAACAGAGGTAAAAGGGCAACCAAATCCGTATAAGTGGGGACAGTGCGGTGGGGGAAAAGTTTACCTCAGAAGAGTTGCCACCTCCGATTTTTATGTTGAGCCTTTTTTGCGGGGCAAAATAAAAACCACCCCAATATATTATAATAAACCACCTGTAAGGAACGATACTGTAAAAACAAAGCCTGCTGCTCCTCCGGTAAAAAAACCAGTGGTGGTTACCAAACCGCCAATCAATAAGCCGGTTGTTATAAAACCTCCCGTAAATAAGCCTGTTGTAAAAACTAACCCACCCGTAACAAAGCCCAAAACCGATACGGGTAACATAAAAAAAAATCCGCCACCGGTTATAAAAGTTAACCCAACAGTTAATATTCCCAAACCTGCAGTGCTAAAGAATCGTTCTAACGAGTTGATGAAGACGCTAA
>JANORJ010000346.1:0-1889 GCA_031415255.1 Chitinophagaceae bacterium
GCAAGAAAATTTCAGAGTAAACGGATTGGTGCTGAGTTGTGTAAAACAAAATATTGTACTTAGTTGCATTATCTACGATCTCGACATGACCAAAGAAAATGGAGCCGGTTCTTTTAAAAATCTTTTTCAAAAAGCAGATTATTACGATGATTTTTTAAAAAGCGAATACGGTTGTACAAACCGGCTGGAAGAATAATGATGTATAAAAAATATTTGACGAAAGAGCAAGCCCTGCAAAAACTAAAACATTATTGTGCCTACCAGGAACGCAGTCACCACGAAGTAAAAGAGAAATTATATACGTTGGGTGTGTGGAAAAAAGAACATGATGAAATCATCGCCACTCTTATAGAAGAGAACTACCTGAATGAAGAAAGATTTGCCATTGCTTTTGCCGGTGGCCGCTTTAGAATAAAACAATGGGGCCGGATAAAAATAAAATATGAGCTAAAGCAAAAACAGGTAAGTGAGTATTGTATTAAAAAAGCATTGAATCAGATTGACGAAGATGAGTATTTAAAAGTGCTGAACAAACTGGCGAAAGCAAAATATGCTTCGTTGAAAAGCGAACAATACCTGGTAAGGAAAAAGAAGACAATGGATTACTTGATGGCGAAAGGGTTTGAAGCTGAATTAATAAAAAGAATTGTTGAAAGCATCACTGGATAGTTTCTTTATTTTTGAAATATGAATTCGCCTCTCACCATCACCACCATTCAAACCAATCTTCACTGGGAAGATAAAGCCGCTAACCTGCAAATGCTGGAAGAAAAAATCAACAGCATTAAAGAGAAAACAGAAATAGTGGTGTTGCCAGAAATGTTTACCACCGGCTTTAGTATGAAACCGGAACTGCTGGCCGAAACAATGTACGGAGAAACAGTGCAATGGATGAAAAGGATAACTGCGGAAAAAAAAATCATTTTAACGGGAAGTGTTATTATCGAAGAGAGCGGTAGTTATTACAACCGGTTAATATGGATGCTCCCAAATGGTCAATACGGAGTGTATGATAAACGCCACCGCTTTGCGTATGCCGGAGAAGACAATCATTTTTCTGCGGGCACCAAAAGATTGATTGCATCAGTAAAAGGGTGGAAGATAAATTTATTGGTATGTTATGATTTACGATTTCCGGTGTGGGCAAGACAACGACCCACCCCAAACCCCTCCCAGGAGGGGATAGGTGAGGCTGAATATGACGTATTAATATATGTAGCCAACTGGCCCGAAAAAAGAATACAGGCCTGGAAAACATTGTTGCAGGCTAGAGCTATCGAAAACCAATGTTATGTAGTGGGAGTAAACCGGGTGGGTAATGATGGTAACAATATTCACTATAGCGGCGAAAGCATGGTGATTGACCCGATGGGAGAAGTGCTTTACACAAAAAAAGATGAAGAAGATATTTTTACAATAGTCTTAGATAAAACTAATTTGAAAACAGTAAGAGAAAAACTTCCTTTTTTGAAAGATGCAGACGGGTTTATGATACTCAATGAAGGGCAGGAGTAAATTATTTTTTTCCTTCTTTATCTTTTTTTATTAACTCCATCGCTTTTTCTAATTTATAATCGCTTCCTTTTTTTACTGCATCAATAGTTGGAAAAGAAGCTATTTCCGGTTGTACACCCCTTCCATTTTTAGGAACTGTTTTATCTACTACCAGTCTGAATAAAGGCACCCGAAAACGAAGACCCGTTTCCGGCAATGTTGCATCCGGAATTAACCAGGCCGAATTACCATATGCACCGCCACCTGTTTCTTCGCCAATTACCGTTACATTATCCTGTTTGATAACGGCACTCACAAACAGAGTAGTTGCAGAAAAAGAATTACCACCGGTAAGGATATAGACCTTGCCGTCGTAATGATTTAATTTTTTTGGA
>JANORJ010000347.1:0-19863 GCA_031415255.1 Chitinophagaceae bacterium
TACCGGCAAATTTTCCCGTGGTAAAATTATCTTTAATAGCCCCTCTATTTATTTCTGTCGGTGTTATTTCAAACAAAGTAACCATAGAATGGCCGGAACCTATTTCGCCACCTTCTATGATGGATAATGAATCCCGGAGAGCACCAACTTTATTATCAAAACCAATCAGCCGGTAATCTTTTACATACTCCGGGTTAAAGTTTACATTCATATACACATCATCTGCTACAGCATACAATGTTTGTGTAAATTCTTTTAGCAAAACCTTTTCGGCTTCTTTAAAATTATCGAGGTAGGCAAAGTTGCCGTTTCCTTTATTAGCAAGTGTCTGTATTTTAGAATCTTTATAATTACCCATCCCTACGCCGAGGCAGGTAAGATAAATACCAGACTTACTTTGTGTTGAAATCAATTCATCCAATTCTGTTTCTGTCTTTAGCCCAACATTAAAATCACCATCAGTTGCCAGTATTACCCGGTTGTTCCCATCTTTTATAAAGTGATTGCGGGCAACACTATAAGCTAATTTTATTCCTGACTCACCGGGAGTAGAGCCACCTGGCTCTAGCTCATCAATTGTTTTTAATATTTTTTCTTTTTCGCCACCGCTGGTTGTATTCAGCATTACACCGGTTACGCCACCATACACTACTATGGCTACTGAATCTTTATCCCGCAAATTATTAACCAACAATCGGAATGCGGATTTTAGTAATGGCAGCCGGTTAGTCATATCCATAGAACCCGACACATCAATTAAAAAAACAAGATGGCTCGGCGGCAGTGTATCTAAGTTTAGTTTTTGAGACGACAGGTTGATATATAATAATTGATTATCCGGATTCCACGGGCAGGAACTTAATGTCGTTTTAATATCGAACAGTTTATCGTCAGGTGGTTTGTTATAATCAAGATTAAAATAATTCAGCATCTCTTCTATTCGCACTGCATCAGGAGGTACCATGGCTTTTAAGGTAATAAACCGGCGGATATTACTGTAAGAAGCCCTGTCTACATTTAACGACATACCCGTTGTGGGAAATCTTTTTGCATTTACAAAACGGTTCTCCAATATACTTGCATAGGTTTCATCGCCGGTGAGCCAGCTTTTCTGTTCGTCTTTGGCAAGGTCTTTTGTTTGAGATGAAAGTTTATCTCTTCTGTTATAAGCAGCAGCACCGGTAAGGCGTTTCAATTTTACACTCAAGTATTTTTCTGCATCCACCAGTACCCTTTCTTTCTGGTAGCCATCCATTGTAAAACTGAATGTGTCTGTTTGTTGATTAGTTACAATACCAAAAGTGCCGGAAGAACCACTTCTAAAAACATAACCAGTTTTGTGCTGCAGGATGGTGACATTTTGTAATATGTTACCCGATTCGTCCTTTACTTCGCCTCTGGCATAAAATTGCTGGGCAAATCCGGACGAACATAATAACAGAAAGATTGCTATATGACAAGCGGTCTTCAACTGGATATTTTGGAGCGATATTACTACGCTTTTGAGCATTTTTTACTTCGTAGAAGATTAACATGTAGTCAGTCTTACTTGGTACGAAGTAAAGTACAAAAAAAAATGGAGAGCTTCGCCAATTTTATACTAACTGGTAGATCTCCTTCAGATTCCTTCCAAGTCCATCGTAATCAAGGCCGTAACCAACCACAAATTTGTTGGGTATGCTAAAACCCACATAATCAAGATTCAACGGGTATTCAGTAGCCTCAGATTTATGTAAAAGGGTAACAATTTTCAGCGATGCGGGCTGCTGATGTACCAATTTGGGCAGAAAATTGTGCAGTGTCTTTCCCGTGTCTACTATGTCTTCCACGATAATTACTTCTTTCCCAAAAAGATCATCTTCCAGTCCGATAGAGGTAACAACATTACCAGACGATTTCATGCCTTTATAAGAAGCCAGTTTAATAAAACAAAGTTCAGCTTCTATATTCAGTTGTTTGAACAAATCTGATGCAAACATGAATGAGCCATTGAGGATAGCAATAAAAAGTGGTCGTTTGCCGGCATAATCTTTATTAATAGCAGTGGCGAGTTCTTTTATGCGTTGTAAAATAGTTTCTTCAGAAAGATAAGTTTCGAAAGACTTATCATGCACTTTAATGACTGACATAAGCGGTTAGTTGTGATTAATTACTACCATGGTTTTTAGTAGCGGGAACTATTGAATAATTTTCTTTCAACGCCAGCTTAGGTATTGACGATGACTTTGATTTAAGACTTAGTTTTTCGCCGACAGCCGGTTTCTCTTGTTCTTTCAACCAGTTTAATTCTCTTAGGCTTTCAATACGAATAGCTTCCTGCTGCGCAATATCATGCAAGGTTTCTCCGGGCTGCACTGAATGAAATTCGTTATTTCCTGTTTTTCGTTTACGTTGAATATAAATCAACTGGTCTTTATCCACCATTTCAGTGCGGGACATTTCATTGAACTCAAAAATTTTGGAAAGGTCAACATCATACTGCTTAGCAATGGAAAGAAATGAAGTACCTTTTTTTACAAACACCACTTTGGTTTCATTGATTTTAAATTGACCTTCGGGGTATACTGGTACTTTACTCAAGGCATCTTTCTTTTGTCTGTCCAATTCTTTTTGTGGAATTTCTACCGGCGCCACAGCAGTAGTAGTTTCGCTTTTGTCAACTACAGCTATTATTGCTTCATCAGGATGGGATGGGGCGTTTCCTAATGCAATAAATGTGTAATCCTGCAATTGATAGTCTTCAATCAGTTTTATTAATACTTCCGGATACTTAGGATTAGTAGCATAGCCAGCATTTTTTAATCCTTTGGCCCAGCCTTTATAATCAGCAGGGTCAAGAGAAAACAACGAAGCATAACGCTGACCATTTTTTAAAAAATCAGAATGGTCCTTATACGATTCTTCCGGCAAAGGATACTTGCGGAAACATTCACTTTTTTCATCATCATCATGCCGCACCGATTCACCTGTCCAGTTGGATTTACATTTTATACCAAAGTGGTTATTCGATTCCAACACCAGCTTACTATTACCAGCACCCGACTCATGAATGCCCTGCGCCAAAGTGATAGCAGCAGGTACTCCTGTTCTTTTCATTTCAGCAATTGCCAGGGCTTTATAGGTATTGATATAAGTAGTAATCAACTCCTTTTTTTGTGCAAAGGAGTTGGAAGTAAGTAACAATAAAAAAATAACAATGATGTTTTTTACTTTTTGCATGAATAGTCAATTACAGTTTCCGTATCAGGAAAAGTCCGTCACGGATAGTTAACACACATTTTTCAATATCATTTCTTCCTTTTATAAATTCGTTGAAAGCCTGGATACCTTTTGCACTTTTTCCAGTCACTATATCTTCCAGCACTTGTCCATGAAAGAAAATATTATCCGCTAAAATAAAACCGTTTTTCCGCAACTGTGGCAAAACAAGGTTAAAATATTCGATATAGGCGGGTTTATCCGCATCGATAAATACCAAATCCCAGGTTTCATCTAACTGTGGGATAATATCTAACGCATTTCCGGTATGTAAAATTATTTTATCAGCAAAGGAAGAACGGGAAAAAAAGGATTTTGCTTTTACTGCATCTTCTTCTCTTAACTCAATAGTATGCAATTCTCCATCATCTGTAAGGCCTTTGGCAAGGCACAAACCACTGTAGCCGGTAAAAGTGCCAATTTCTAAAACCCGATGTGGCTGTATCATGGTGCTTATCATCTCCAGCACCTTGCCTTGCAAATGCCCACTCAGCATGACAGACTCGGAATGATTTTGCATGGTGTAATCATTCACTTCTTTCAGCAAAGCTTCTTCCGGAGAAGAATATTTTTCTGCGTAGTCCTGTGCTAATGGATTAATTAAGTCCACGGAAAAAGATTTCGGCAAAGATAAACTTCTTAAACTGCCTGAAGCTGGTTAACTGTTGCCGTTGATTTTTTTGAAATAAACCATAACCCGGTAAAAGTTAGAATACCGTTTATCAGTATCAGCTCATTCCCTATTTTATAGCCATTAAAAATAGAAGTAGAAATATCCTGCAGACCCAGTTGTACATGCAGCTTAGCTTCATACCAAGCAGGATTACTTAGCATATCTATTCCAAGAGCCAGCAATGGAGCAATGATACAAATAGTCCATACTAATTTATCATTCAGTTTTCGTTTTGTCAAAATACCAAATGCAAACAGCCCAAGCAAAGGCCCGTAGGTAATGCCCGCAAATTTCAGGATGAAATCAATAATCAGTTTGTCATTGACAGCTTTAAACAACAACACCATTAAAAAAAAGATAAAGGCAAAAGTAAAATGGACTTTCAGCCTTGTTCTTTTCTTTGCTTTCTCCGTACCATCTTTTTTATTAATACCGAGTATATCAATACAGAAACAGGAGGTAAGAGAAGTAATGGCTCCGTCTACACTGGGAAATAAAGCAGAAATTATTGCAATAACGAAAATAATACCTATTACACCACTGAATGTATCACTTAATGCAATAGTTGGAAACAAATCATCCGGAGCTGCAGTAATACCTTTTGAACTGGCATATAAATAAAGAACCCCGCCCAGCACCAGAAAAAGAAAATTCACTACCATCAGTACAGCCGTAAACGTCATCATGTTTTTTTGAGAATCCTTAAGATTCTTTACGCTGATATTTTTTTGCATCATCTCCTGATCAAGCCCTGTCATAGCAATGGCAATAAACATACCGCCGATAATATGTTTCAGAGCAAACGAACCGGCGTTTACATCCCAGTTAAATACCTGGGTATATCCTTTGTCAGCCATCATTGTCCAGGCGCCGCCAAAATCAGTTCCCAATGCTTTTATTATCACAATTATACAAACAACAAGCCCAACCAGCATACCGGTTGTTTGCAGTGTATCAGTATAAATAATTGTTTTTACCCCACCTTCAAAAGTGTATAATAATATCAAAAGCAGGATAACAATAGCCGTTGCTTCAAAAGGAATATGCAGTTTATTAAAAATGAAAATCTGCAACACACTTATTACCAGGTACAACCGGGCGGTGGCACCCACCGTGCGGGAAAGTATGAAGAAGAAAGCCCCTGCCTTATGTGCATTGATGCCAAATCTTTTCTCCAAATAAGTGTAGATACTGGTCAGATTCATTTTATAATACAATGGCAGTAGTACAAAAGCAATAACCATGTATCCTAATAAATATCCCAATACAATTTGGAAGTAATAAAAATTGCCGCCGCCAACCCCGCCCGGCACACTTACAAAGGTGACGCCTGACAGTGAAGTACCAATCATTCCAAAGGCCACCAGCATCCAGTTGCTGTTTCGGTTGCCGATAAAAAATGAATCGTTATTAGAATTGCGGGAAGTGAACCAAGCCACTGCCAATAACAACACAAAATATCCGATGACGAATGAAAAGAGTACAACTGGTGACATACAATCTGGTTTCTGTGAAAATTTATTTCCCACAAATTACACGAAGTACACGAAGATTATACACAAAAAGCTTTATGTACTTTGTGCCTTGATGGAAAAAATAACAATAATGAATTTTGAAGATAAAGAAATTTACTTTCCCTTTGTCGCAATTTAACAGGAACTATGGCAATACAATCTCTTGCCGTCTTTTGCGGCTCCAAGAAAGGAACTAATCCTTTATACACCCAACAGGCAGCACAGTTAGGAAAATTAATGGCGGAAAATAATATCCGGCTTATTTATGGAGGCGGCAGTGCTGGCATTATGGGCACTATTGCCGACAATGTGATGGAAAACGGCGGCCATGTAACCGGTATCATTCCAAAATTATTATTAGAATGGGAAGTGCAGCATCAGCACATTACTGAACTGATTATATCAGACGATATGCACATCCGCAAAAAAACATTGTACAATCTTTGTGATGCCGCCCTCATTCTTCCCGGTGGCTTTGGCACATTGGATGAGTTATTTGAAATAGTAACCTGGAACCAGCTTTCAATACACGACAAGCCGGTTTTCATCCTCAACACCGATGGGTTTTATGATCATCTTATTCTGCACATACAAAAGATGAGAGAGGAAGAATTTTTGTATGAACAGGCTGATAAAAAAATCATCATTATTAATGACCCCGCTGAACTATTAAACTATTTTGTTTGATTTCTTATTCGTCTTTACTTTTTCTGCCAAAATAAAAAATAAATCCCGTTCTAAACACAGGTAACACTCTGCCAAACGAATCACGGTAAGGTGAGTTAATATCTTTCATTGCATCGATCATAACGCTGGTGTAAAATTGAGTTTGGCCAATGTTGCGACTGCCATAACCGGCTCCTACTAAAAAACTAGAAGCACTTGCCTTGGCTCTATCTGTTATCACACCATTATCCTTCTGGCTCACCGATATTTTATTGTATTCATATTGACCACCCAGAAAAATACTTCTGATTGGCCAAATTCTTACAAAGGGGCCTCCTCCTACTGCCAAATATCTGATGGAGCTATTTAACGCCTGACTCCGTTGAGTAACATACGTTACATTAGTGGCTATGCCGGCATCTATTATTTTATTTATACTATATCCTATTTCAGGATTTAGCCCAATGATAAATCCATTAGAAAAGCCAAGGTTTATACCACTACCAATAAACAAATGATCTTTTTTCCAGCCACCTTTTTCTTTTTCTTCTTCCTCCTGCGCCTGCAGAAAACTGGAAGCTGAAATAATTAATAAAACAGATAAAATAATTTTTTTCATCATGGGGTAGTTTATTTATTTAGATCAAATATTTTTCCTGCATTCAAAATATTATTAGGGTCAAATGCTTTTTTTATTTCCCGCATCAGGCGGATGTTAGCTTCCCGGAAAACAATATCCATATACGGTTTCTGAATAAGGCCAATGCCATGTTCACCGCTGATAGTGCCACCAAGACTTTTAACCAATTCAAACAGTTGCTTTAATGCTGCGGTCATGTCTGCATTTCCATAGCTGTCAGGCACACCTTCTTTTCTTATTCGTATATGCAGGTTGCCATCGCCGGCATGGCCATAGCACACTACTTCAAAATTATGTTTTCTGCCAAGCTCTTTTACGCCACCAATCAACTGCGGTAATGCGGCTCTCGGCACCACGGTGTCTTCTTCAATAGTATAGCCAACTAACTTCACCGCTTCGGCCACTCTTCTTCTCAGTTTCCATAGTTCCGCTTTTTGCTGCGCATCATCTGCAAAATAAATTTCTCCTATGTCATATTGTGTTAACAGGTTGCCAATAGCTTCCATCTCTCCCATCAACACTTCCATATTATTTCCGTCCACTTCTATTATGAGGTGGGCAGCCGTATCATCAGTAATAGGAACGGCAGTACTATCAACAAATTTGCTAACGATTTTTAGTGCATCAATTTCTACCAGCTCCATAGCACTTGGCACAAAGCCAGCCCGGAAAATGGCACTCACTGCTTCTCCGGCCTGTTCTATGTTTCTAAATGGCACCAGCATCAGCAAATCATAGGTTGGTAATGGAATCAGCCGCAATACAATCTTAGTTACTATACCTAATGTTCCTTCACTGCCTACTATCAGTTGTGTAAGATTATAACCCGTAGAATTTTTCAACACATTGGACCCTGTCCAAATTATTTCGCCGGAGGGTAACACTACTTCAAGATTAAGTACATAATCCTTTACCACTCCATATTTTACTGCTTTGGGGCCGCCACTGTTGTGTGCAATATTGCCACCAATAAAACAGGAGCCGCGGCTGCTTGGGTCGGGCGGATAAAATAATTTTTTTTCTTTTACCGTGTTTTGCAATACTTCGGTTATCACCCCCGGTTCGGTAGTTACCTGCAGATTTCTTTCATCAATGTGCAGGATAGTGTTCATTCTTTCCGTTGATAATAACACACCACCCAAGTGTGGTAGTGCTGCACCGCTAAGCCCTGTGCCTGCACCACGGGGGGTAACGGGTATTCTTTCTCTATTACAAATTATAAGTATAGCACTAATTTCTTCAGCGGTACGGGGTTTTATAATTACATCGGGAGGGAAATGCAGGCTTTCTGTTTCATCATGCCCGTAATCTTTTAACGACTCTTCGTCAACGAACACAAACTGGTCACCTACAATTTTTTTGAAAGCTTCGATATGTGTTGTTGTAAGCAACGGAATAACGGCAGTGTTCATTATTAAGTTTTACCGATGATGAGGTTGTAAAAATCGGAATAATCCGCAACATCCCGAAATGGAATGCAGATCAATAACTCTTAAACGACGGGCACATAGACTCCCGACTGTTTCCACGGTATCTGTCCACCACTCCCTGTTTGATGATGGAGAATTCTAAAGCACCACGGCCATTATTGTAGGTTTTCAATGTGGACATAGTAGCATCATAAGTAAAAGTAAACGTATAATCTTTCAGGCCCAGGCCAACCATCGGTATCACCGCATCTTTATACCGATAGTAGGCTCCGGCTATTAATACCTTTTCGCCATCGCCCGATAAATTGTAATGTGCATTCAAGCCACCTACTATCTCGTAAGATTTTGCCTGCAATGAAGCATAGATATTGGGATTAACAATTACCCGATCGTTTACCATAAAACTGCCATTGAGAAAACCAGTGTAGCGAACCGGTATGCGATTATCTATTCCCGCCTGATCGTTAAAGAAAGATTCTCTTGGCTTGTTGACATGCATGGCAGAAAAACCAGCGTTGAGATAAACTTTATCCGTAGGAAAATAAGCATAGTTGGCTCCTACTTGCAAATCGAGGTAGTTAATATTATTGTCATCTAATGTTGGAGCAAGTGAAGTATTGCGTACATCAAAAAATTTTCCATTCCACTGACTGGGAAAAGTAAGATTGGACGTATTAATATTTTTATTAGCCCAGCCCACATTAAAACCAAGGCTTATCAAACTTCCTGCATTTACCATTTGGTGATAGGCGATAGAGCCGTAAACTTTTGTAGACGTAAGAGAGCCAGTGCCAGCAACATCTCTTAATAACACTCCACCTAAACCTAACCAACCGGTGTTGTCGCTATTCTGCATTGTTTGCATATCACCAAACACACTCATTGTTTTATATGGAAATGCGGTAACAGTGGACCATTGATTGCGATAGTTGGCACCCAACCGATAATCTCCATCAGGTATAAAACCAGTGTTGGCCGGATTGGTAAGTAATGGCGAATTCATGAATTGAGAAAAGTGAAGATCCTGCGCAAAGGCATCCTTCGGCAGGCTCAGGAGTGCAAGGCACAAGGCACAAGCCGTAACTATTAGTAATTTTTTTATACTCTTCATTTCTTTTTCTCCTTTATTCTCTCTGCTCTATCTTATTAACGTTATATCACCCTTTTTAGTTGTTTTTGTGCCGTCAGAAAATTCGATACTCAGCGTATAAACATACACATCCATCGGCTGCACAGCACCTTTCACTTTTCCATCCCATCCCTGAAAACGGTTATTGGTTTCAAACACTTTTTGTCCCCAACGGTTCCAGATAATGAATTGCATTTTAGCAATACCAAAACCTCTTACATAAACAACACTATTCTCATCATTACTTTGTGGTGTAAAGGCATTGGGCACATCCACTACTGACACAATGGTGGCTTGCACAGGTTTGCAAATTGTACTATCACACCCAATAAGATTGTATGCTGTAAGACAGGCATTAAATGTTCCTGTTGCATTATACTGATGTTGCACAGGTGCTCTTGATGCTGTCAGCAAACTATCTCCATCACCAAACACCCATTTAAAACGCACAGCATCTGCCGATGACAGGTTGGTAAAAGTGGTAGGTGTATTTTCTAATGGAGGAACGGGTGCAAAACTGAAATCAGGTGTTGGCGAATCAAATACACGGATACTAAAGGTGGTAACATCTGTAATGTTACAAGTTCCCGGATTGGTAACCCTTAATGTTACAATATATGTTCCGGTATCGGCATATAAATGCGTTGGGTTTTCAAGAATAGAAGTATTGTTGGGTGATGTAGGGTCGCCAAAATCCCAGGAAAAATTAACTCCGTTTAATGAATTGCTTTTGAATAACGCATTGTATTGCAAACATCCGCTGGCGGGTGTACTAATGATGGCCCGAACATTATCAGCTATGCTGATAGTAAAAACGCTGTCCTCAGGATTATTACAATAAGCAGTATCTTTTAAAATCAATCTGGGTAAATAAGTGCCGAGGGCTGGATAAACATGTGTAACAGCATTTGCAGCACCAATTCTTGCGGGTACACGGGGACTACCATCACCAAAATCCCAAACAAAAGATGTATCCTGAAAAGGCCGGGAAATATCAGTAACTGAATTATTAATAAACTGGTAAGTAAATTTTGGACAGCCGGGGCCAACGGGTTGCCATGCCGGTCGAAGGTCTGCTCTCAAATCACCCACTCTTATATTTATGTAAGAAGAATCTCTTTGATTACAGGTATTAAGATCCACTGCTACTAGCAATACCCGATAATTACCAACTGCATTGTAAGTAAAGGTGGCATTGGGTGTAGTAGTTATAAGATCTGGCGGGCCACCGGGAACATAATTAAAATGCCATTCATAAGTTTGTGCATTACCAACCGTATCAGTAAATATAACCGGCAGTGGAAGACAACCGGCAGTATCTCTTGCTCCATCAATAGCAGATTGAACACCACCTGCTACTCCCGACAGGTTCATAGCAATTTTTAGCATAGTTATCGTACAACTTGGTGCACTGTTGGTGGTAGACCACGAACCCGGTGTGGTAGGATAGGTAGCTCTGGTACCAATTCTACAATTGCCGCAAATGGCCTGATAAATTACACCATTAGGATCAAACCGGCTAGTGCCACCATCCACATGGTCGCAGCCCTGATTAGTGCCTGTATTATTTTCTCCAAAAAAACTACCGAATAGTTGTGAAGTCGCATCTTTTTTCAACACAAAGAAGTAAAAATCTTTACCGTCTGTTGTGCCTTTAATTGCATCAGCAGTGACCGGCAACCCATCAGTTCCTGCACTAAAAAAATTATTATCATCACCAAAAAAACCTCCCCAACCGGAGATATAAACATTTTCGCAACGGTCAACCAAGAAAGCTGTTGGTGATATATTAGGGGTGGACGCACCGGCAGAACCAAAGGCAGTAGAATAAACATAACTAGAAAGGTCGGGCCTTAGTTTGGAAATAAATTGTTTTCCCCCGGCAATGCTGTAGGTGGCATTAATTATGGGCCAAGTACCCGTTGTTTGCCCCATTATATAGGGAAAACCATTGAGGTCAAACTGAATTCCAAATACCTGATCAATAGCACTGGTGCCGATATAAGTAGACTTTATTAAAGAAGTGCCGGAATTATTTATTCTAGCTACAAAACCATCGATAGTAGGGTTATTACTGGCATCTACATGATTTGCAGGGCCAACTGTTCCTGAATGGTTTCCAACAAAGTCGCTGCTTTCCGTTCCGCCGCCCACATATATATCACCAGCTGGGCTAAGAGATATTACATAAGCAGCATCGGCTTTGGAGCCGCCGAGGTAACTTGATAATGTTACTGCACTAAGCGAAGGTGTTAGTTTTAATACCACACCATCCTGCAGGCCGCCGGGTGTACTTTGAAATGGAGATCCCCTAACAGGAAAATTGTTTGCTGCAGTGGGGCCAGTTGATTGTGTGGAAGAAGCAACATATACATTTCCGGCAGCATCCAAAATAACTTCACTGCGCCCATCATCACCGTAGTTTCTCATCAAACCACTTGTTCCTGTTGCCCTGCTTGATGTTACATTCACCCCATCATCATTAGTACCTCCAATTTTTTTGGAGCCGATTAAAGCAGTTCCGGTAGCATTCAATTTAGTAACAACAATATCAAAACCACCTCCGGGGCCAATCTGGCTGGCGGGGCTATTAGGATTCATGAGTGGGTAATTAGCAGAATTGGATCGTCCGGCAATTATTAAATTTCCCTGGGGATCCACTATTAAACTGTGTGGTTGCTCATCCCCTCCTCCTCCGATATAAGTGGCATATATTCTGTTGACACCATTTGGAGACAATTTAATAATTCCAATATCAGTACCATTTCCCGCACCGCCACTTCCACCCTGATAGGTTGTTTGAAAAGCACCTGGTGAGGCGGGAAACCCTGTACCAAATACAATTCCGCCGGTGTACATACTTCCATCTGCACCATAGGTAGCAGTAAAGCCCCAGCTTTCGGCGGAGCTTCCAGAGAAAGAACAAAAAATAACAATCGGATCTATAATTAATGTAGCCTGTGGGTCATAGTTTTTTACATCAAACGTTAAAATATTATCTTTTATGACATACTTACAGTTTATTTCATTTTTGCCGGAAGATGTCGATTGGTATGTATAAGGTGATGATTCTTTCATCTCTCCGACAGAAGTAGAAATTGCTAACTCTTTATTTTTTACCTGTATTTTATCTATTCCATTATATCGTAATGCAATTTTGGAAACATCGCCACCGGGCTTTACTATAATATCATACTTAAGAAAATTATTGTCAGTGTAATAGCGAACATCAATATTAGGATACACATCCTTCATTGTAATAGCCTGGTAAATTCTACAGCTACTTCCCCATTTAGACTGGTCAGTCCCAACAAAATAATTATTGTAAGTTGGAATTACTTTGTCAGCAACTGTTTTTATGTTGGAGGAAGCTCCAACAAAATCAACATTCCATGCATGAGAACGAACTACGAATTTATCTGTTGGTTTGGCAGGTGTGCCATCCGCATTTAAACCATGGAGAAACTGTGAAACACCAGCATAGTCAGTAGGATTGTGCTGAACAACAGTAAATCCGCCAGACCTAATAAAAAAAGCACCGTTACTTACATTGCCTTTGTACTGTACTTGACTGTCCCATTGCCCTTTGTTTTCAATAAATTCAATATTATCATGGCTCTGTGCCGTAGCGGCAAAAGCAGGAAAAATGAAAGCGGCAAAAACCAAGAGTTGTTTCAGGGTAAATTTATTTATATTAAAGTAACTAAATTTTGGGAGAATTAGATTGAAAACTTGTGTTAAGAAATGTCCGCTCATAGTCAATTTATTTTTTACCCGTCCTTCTTCCTGTTTTTTAACGTAAAAAAACCTGTCTGTATTATGAAATTTTACTCCACATCACCGTTCCTTTCTGTTGATTGAGAAAATTCTTTAACTGCAAATTTTCAGCCGAAATAAGGTCGGGGTCATCTTCCAGCAATTTTGCCGCCATATTTCTTGCTATTTCCAGCAACGGCCGGTCTTGGACTATACTTGCCAGCTTAAAGTTTAACTCACCGCTTTGTCTTGTACCTTGAATATCGCCCGGCCCTCTCAATTCCAAATCCTTTTCTGCTATTTCAAACCCGTTATTAGTTTCCGTCATGGTTTTGATGCGCTGCCGGGCAACAACACCTAATTTAGAACCAGATAAAAGTATGCAATAGCTCTTTTCTGCCCCTCGCCCCACCCTGCCCCGCAACTGGTGTAATTGTGATAATCCAAATTTTTCGGTACTCTCAATTACCATCACCGATGCATTGGGCACATCCACCCCCACTTCTATAACCGTGGTGGATACCATTATTTGTGTATCATGATCAACAAATCTTTTCATATTTAGTTCTTTCTGCTCTGTCGGTTGCCGTCCATGCACCATGCTTATCCAGTATTTCGGTTCGGGAAAATATCCTTTTATATTTTCGTAACCATGCATCAGATTTTCATAATCCATTTTTGCACTCTCCTCTATCAATGGAAAAATAATATAAACCTGTCGGCCTTTATCAATTTCAGCTCTGATAAAATCCATCACTTTGCTTCGTTGTGATTCATAACGATGAACGGTGGTGATGGGTTGCCGTCCCGGTGGCAGTTCATCTATAACACTGTAATCTAAATCACCATAGGCTGTCATTGCCAATGTTCTTGGTATTGGTGTTGCCGTCATTACCAGCACATGTGGTGGTATGCTGGCTTTTTGCCACAGCTTTGCCCGCTGCGCCACACCAAAGCGATGTTGCTCATCAATAATAACAATGCCGAGATTTTTAAACTTTACCACATCTTCTATTACGGCATGTGTGCCCACCAGGATTTTCAAACTACCTTCTTCCAGCTCTTTTGCAATTTTTCTTCGTTCAACAGCTTTAACTGAACCTGTTAAAAGTTTTACCGGCACATCTATCGCCGCCAATAATTTGCTGAGGGTTTTAAAATGTTGCTGCGCCAATATTTCTGTTGGTGCCATCAGGCAGGCCTGGTAGTTATTATCTACCGCCAGCAGCATAACAAGGATGGCCACAATTGTTTTACCACTACCCACATCACCCTGTAGCAACCGGTTCATTTGTTTACCGGTGGCTGTATCGTTTCTAATTTCTTTTATTACTCTTTTTTGTGCTCCTGTTAATTGAAAGGGAAGATGATGCTTAAAAAAATCGTTGAACAGATCACCTACTGTATCAAATACTACCCCCTTGGAAAAACGGTGACGCTGACTGCGCAATAAATTCATCCGGAGTTGTGCAACAAATAATTCTTCAAATTTTATTCTTTTAACTGCTTCATCAAATTCTTCCATCGTTTGTGGAAAATGAATTTGACGATAAGCATTAAACCGGCTTACCAATTTTAATTGCGTCAGCAATGGTGCAGGTAAATTTTCTTGAATATCTTTTTGCTGCACCATGCCCATCAACAGTTGTGTTAGCTTTCCTATCTGCCTGCCGCCTAGTCCTCTTACTTTTAATTTTTCTGTGGTGGAATAAACAGGTTCCAAAAAAGATTTTTCTAATTGCTGCTCGGGTGTCAGCAATTCCAATTCGGGGTGAATAATTTGTGGCTGCCCGTTATAAAAAGTTACTCTGCCATAAACAAGGTATGATTGACCGGCTTGCAATAGTTTTTCTACCCAGCTTAATCCTTGAAACCAGGTGAGTTCAAGAAAACCTGTTTTATCTTTTACTTGTGCCACTATTCTTTTGCCACCTCGCTGACCCACTACCTGAAAATTGATTAGCACCACCGCCACTTGTGCAAACTCAGTTTCTGTTGTTATCTCATTAATAAAGTTGACTTTGGTTCTGTCAATATGCCGGTGAGGATAATGCTGTAATAAATCACCAAAGGTGAAAATGTTCAACTCCTTTTTTAATAAATCGCCTTTCTGTGGGCCAACCCCTTTTAAATACTCGATAGGAGAAGATAATATGTGAGCGAAGGATGAAATAGTTAATAGGTTTGCAGCAAAAATAGGCTACAGAATATTGAAAATTGCCGGCACAGGCTATTTGTTTAGCTGCCAATTATAAAAATCTGAAAAGTCAATTCAACTAACTATCAATATCAAATGGAATGATAACCTTCTTGAAACTGGCAATTGAAGGACTCAAAACAGAATATCCAAAATAAGAGTAAACACCAATGGCTAAACTTAATCCAACGGTTTTTGCCAGTAATATCAGCATTTTTGATGGTGAAAATTACGGTCTGGCCATAGCAAATACCCCAGTATGGATCTGAAATACTGCAACTGTTAAAGGAGAGACTGGTTTTTTGCTATCTGTAAAAAAAGAACCTTGCAGGTTTTGATTTAGTAGTCTATTTTAGAAGTAAGAACCAATATCCATCTCGCCTTGGGCGAGCCCAAAAATCAGGACTAATGAAAAACCACCTTTCCTTTTTACAGATAGATCTGTATTTCAACGATTATAAATTCGCATTGCTATGCTTCATTACAGCATTTGTAGTAACACTAATAACTATACCTCCTATCATCAGCCTTATCAAAAAACATAAGTTATATGATATGCCCAATGCAAGAAAAGAGCATTCATCACCTATACCCACGATGGGTGGCATTGCCATTATTGCCGGAATGATGACAGCACTATTTCTCTGGTTTCCTTTTAGTAATGCAGTTGGTCAAATAAGTTTTTTCTTTTCTATAACTGTATTGTTGGGGCTGGGCATGATGGACGATCTGAAAGACCTTTCACCAACATATAAATTCATTGTGCAGGCAGGTCTTGCTGCATTAATTGCATTATCCGGCATTCGCATTACTTCATTTGAAGGTCTGTTTGGCATTGATGAATTGCCGCTGATGGCTCAATATACTTTTACTTTTCTTGCCATTGTGGGTATCACAAATGCCTTCAATTTGATTGATGGTATAGATGGCCTTGCCGGTGGATTAGGTTTTATGAGTCTCGTTATACTGGGTATGTTTCTTACTATGAGTGGCGATGTTAGTACAGCATTAATTGCCTTCGCCTTGTCTGGCGGCATACTTGCTTTTATGTATTTTAATTTAAACCCTGCCCGTATTTTTATGGGCGACACTGGTTCGCTGGTGTTAGGATTTGTAGTAGCCATATTATGTATCCGCTTAATGCAGGTAAATGTATTAGTGAGCAATCCTGTATTGCCACATGCACCGGTTTTTGTATTGAGCATTGTGCTCATTCCAGTTTTTGATACCATCCGTGTTTTTGCAACAAGAATATGGAAAGGCCATTCACCTTTTATTGCCGATAGAACACATATACATCACCTGCTTACCAATCAGGGCTTTAGTCATGGCTTTGCCAGCAAGCTTATTTGTTTCATTCATGGATTTATTTTGATTGAAGCTTACTGGTTGAGGGAACTGCGCCAGGAATTGGTTTTGGTAATACTGGTTGCTTTTATGCTGCTGACTATGGTGATGTTGAAAAATCTTGGGTTGATAGTAAGAAAAAGAGGAGCATTAAATACCAACTCAGCTGCTAAAGCAAATTGACATTACTTTCCGATACAGAAAGTATAAACCCTTATCCAGTAAGGGTTTCAGGATTTATAGGTACAAATAAGGTACAAAAATTGAATATTATCCTGTAAAAATATTGATAAAATTGTTGCATTATCCACAGGTTTTTTCATCAGGAAATGTTTCATTCGGGTAAGGCTTAGCTGCATTTACGCTTGATACGATTTCCCGGCACCATTAAAAATTGAAATACTCTTTTGCATTGTGGTAGCAAATATCCTGAATGATACTCCCAATCCATTTTTCATCATTGGGCAAAATTCTTTTCTCCATTTCAGTGCCAAATAAATTACATAATACCCTTCTGAAATATTCGTGTCGGGAATAGGATAGAAAGCTACGGCTGTCAGTTATCATACCAATGAAGGTGCTGACAACTCCCATATTGGATAAGGCATTCAGTTGTTTTTCAATACCATCTTTCTGGTCTAAAAACCACCAGCCGAAGCCATATTGCACTTTGCCTTTGGTAATTCCATCGTTGAAATTTCCACACATGGTAGCAAATACTTCATTATCTGCCGGGTTGATATTGAAAAGAATAGTTTCGCTAACTGCAACGAAGGAAAAACTGTACTATAATATAAAGACATGGTAAGAGCAGTACATATCTTCAGGAAAAACGTATTAAACAATGCGGGAGCTGTTAATACGAATCAATTTGTTCAGCTAGATAAATAAAAAAAAATAAAAGCAATGGTGAGAAGGAGATCATTTTACGATACAAAATATGCCTAACTTAAACTGATACGGGTTTTAGGGAACTGGGCAACAAAATAATAACAGTATATTAGTTACATTATATCAAACTGTGAAAATAAATGAAAGCCGTTTATTTTTTCTGAATTATACCATTTGTGATTTTTCGATTTTTTTTGAAATAGACTACTTAAACCCTGAACTTTCGATTTATTAAACCCGTCTATTTTTTCTTACTGTCATTATTCTTCAGAAATTGTTTATACTGCTTCATAAACTCCTCGTATTTATATTTACCATTCACCAGTTTTTCCTTTCCCGATGCGGCCTTCTCTACCAGTTCAAAATAAGCCCTGGGAAATTCATCGGAATAAATAGCCGGAATCATACCCGCTTTATTAAATGCTGCAAAAAGTGAGAACAATAAAAAAAGTGAAGCAAGCACAATTGAATGATCCCTGTATCCCGTGACCAATTGGATAGCATTGACCTTATTACCATCCATCAGGTCATTTCTTTTCACCAATGCTCCAATGATGAACACAAGCAAAAAGGCAAATGCCACCATGCCGACCCATTCTGCTTTTTGGGCGGCAAAAGGTATCATGATCAATGAAACCAGGAATAGGATTATGCTACCATGAAAGACTACACCCATCCATGCCAACCTTCGATTCCTTGATACGAGCCGCCGATAGCGTATGAACAATTTACGGATATAGAAAAAAACAAGCCAGATACCTGCGGCAACAAACAGCCACTCGATATAAGGGAAATGGATATAAAAAACCCTGCAACCGAATATTACAGAGAACAGGATTATAGATGCCAGTTCTGCTAATGCATATCCATCTTTTGGTTCCTTCTTTCCAAGTTCCGTAATGAATTCCAACAGGAATAGTAATCCAAATGCAAAAGCTACTCCGCCCATTATCTTTAATCCATAACTATTCTGCGCCATGGAAGCGAAGGCACCCATCACCAACAGGATAAAAAGAAAAAAGTATATGGCGTTAAATTTTTTCATTAGTTCGGCAAATAAAATATGTAATTGAAGTCATGTGTAATAAATCTATCCATTGCTTTCCATTTCAGCCCAGCTTCTTCTAATTCCTTTTTTTGACAAGCCTGCCATACAATGAATGACCGGGCAATTAGTTCTTCTGTTTCTGTCAGAGTGGAAGGTATGGCCGTTTTTGCCCGGTAAAAATTACCTTCTTCAGCAACTCCATACACTTTGCTTATTACACCATCAAACTTATTCCCTTCAATTATTTCTGCCAGGAAATTGGAAGATAAAGAATTTAGATCTTTTCCGCCAATACGTGACAGGAGCAGGATCAGATTAAACCGGAAATCTATTGCCTGGTTGGCGCCAAAATTAAACTGTGAGAAATCAACATCTTTTGATTTCGAAAAAACAGAGTCGAGATAAACAAAGGCTGTTGGGTCTGCCTGTTCCAAATAAAGTTTTTCTGCCATAAAAATATACGCAAAAGCTTTTTCATGGTCTTTCTCAAATTTTTCTGCTAATTCAACTGCCTCCTGCTGTTTACCTGCCAGCGCAAGGTTTACACACAGATCTTTCAGCTGATTAAGGAAAAATGTTTTTTCAACGTATTCATACTTGTCACGGGAGGTGGCAAAATTTTCTTTATTAAACCGGCTATAATATTTCATTCCTGACACTGTATCGTTCCGGTCAAATGCCCGGTTAGCTAATATCAGGTTGACCAGGTTCTGATCTAAACTTTTACCCTGCGGATGTGTTTCAGTTAAAGCCAAAATCCGTTTGAGTATATCGTCGGAAAGTTTAAAATTGTTATCAAATGCCTCACCTCCGCCTACAAATGGTTTTGCCTCATTTGCTTTAGCAATCCAGAAATGGATCATTCCTAAGTCTGCCGGAGTAGTATATAATTCTTCAAAAAGATTATTCTTATCAATGAAATTGAAAAAAAGATCAGAATGATAAGTCCAGCTGAACCAGCCCTCCATATAATCCGGATAAATAAACAAATGCTTTCGCTTGTAATTACGGTTGCGTATACCGTCACTTAAGTAAGGCAGTGTAACAGGTATTATTACTTCCAGAGAATCTTTATTCACTAGCCTGAAATGATCAACCGCTTGCTGAAGCAGGCCTTCCTGCTTAGCAAGATCAACTTTCAAGCCACGGTCGAACTGGTATTTATTATCAAACATAGCCCTTCGCTTTTTTTGAATGGCCAATGTATAATGGCTAAGTGAAGGTTCTTTTATTTCATTGATCAGTTTTTCATAATCATCTGCCAGCGCATTAAACACTTCCCTCCTGGTCAGGCAGGCATTAGGGAAAAAATAA